>DAORAG010000292.1:0-4364 GCA_035344095.1 Cyclobacteriaceae bacterium
AACGGACAACAAAAAAGAAGATGTAAAAAAAGTGGTGGAGAAGAAGACCCGAAAAGTTCTGCAGTCTCTTGACTATGCATATAAAAAAGTAGAAGGCATAAGCGGAAAGGTTACTCATCTGATCAGAATGGATGGCCGATTGATTGCAGCCGGAGTGGGTGGTGTTTTTGAAGTCAATGGACTGGAAGCAAATGAACTACTGGGTGTACCGGTCCGCACAATATTTTATTCACCTACATTGTCGCAGATGCTCGTGAGCACCTACAATGACCGTGTCAGGACGCTGGCACCGGCAAAAGATGGATGGGAAGAGACACACCTATTGGATACACTAAGGGACTATGTAGGGAATATTTTTGAAGATCATGTTCAGAATATCTGGTTGTGTGGAAGAGCTGGTGTTGTAAAAGTTGAAATGATTGATGGAGAAGTTTCCTCGGTATCATCGGTGCCATTTGCGGAACCGGTATTAGACGAAACGATGGGCTTTGCATTGGGCACAGAAGTATTTGTAGCTGCGTCCGGGGCATTTCACCAATATGATGTAGTGAAGCACCAGTTTACGAGGTATGACTCACTACCTGGGCCACGCAAGTATTTTACCTCACTTGGCACGTTTTGGTTTAATGATGGCCATCGTTGGCGTACGGTGGACTACAATTTGCAAAACAATCTCAAGCTGGAGTGGCTTGGATTGTTTCCGGACATTCGATCTCTTACCATGGCTGATGACGGCAACGGGCTCTGGTTGATCACGTCAGAGAATGAACTCTACAAGTTTACCAAATCCGACCTTTTGGGTAACCTCAACAACTATCCGCTTTTCTTGAAGGAAGTGCGAGGTTCGGGGTCTAAACTTTCACCTGGCAAATTGATTGCCGTTGATCAGCAGGAGAGTGCACTTTCCTTTGAGTTCATTCAGCCCGAGTACACCAACGCGCTGGCAATCGAATACCAGTATATGATCGAGGGAATCAGCAAAGATTGGTCAGAATGGTCAACCTCAAATAACATTGTGAATTTCCCTTTCCTTACTCCAGGAAAATACAAATTGAGAATCAAGTCGAGGGATCTGTTCGGTAAGATATCAGAACTTGAGTCTGTTGACTTTAGGGTTGTTCCACCTTATTGGAAGCAAACCTGGTTTTATGGTCTTGAGTTTGTCTTCTTTGCCAGTCTTGTATTTTTGTCTCTTCGACTAAGTGCAGCAAACAACAAGTACCGGCACATCAGTCAATTGCTGTCCATTCTCACGGTGATAATGCTGATTCAATTGATGCAAAACACCGCTGAATCACTTATCCCACTTCAAACTACTCCGGTTTTAGACTTCTTCATTCAGGTGTTTATTGCCCTTCTGATTCTGCCCCTGGAATACAAGATGCGTAAGTTTATGGTTGAGGCGTCAGAGGGCAAATACGACATCAAAAAGATGAAGATCAACCTTAAGGATCGGTTGACTTGAATTAGCTTTAATTTACCTAACTTCACTTTACTAATTCCTTCAAATAATATGAAGCAACTGATAGTACTATTGAGTCTAGTGGCTTGCCTTTGGTCTTGTCAACCAGCAAAAGAAACCGCGGAAGAAGATCCAAAAATAAACCCTCCTGCAGAGGGTTTCAATTTCGAAGAGTCGGATCCTGCCGCCATGGAGCTTGCCGACAGCATCATGATGGCGATGGGAGGACGGAAGGCATGGGATAACACCCGATTCATTTCGTGGAATTTCTTTGGCAGAAGAAATCTGGTGTGGGACAAAAAGGACGGCCGGGTGCGTATAGAAAGCATGCCTGACAGTACGATTTATCTGGTGAATGTCAATTCTATGGAAGGTAAGGTTCAAGTCAAAGGGCAGGAACTCACAGAACCAGACTCACTAAAGAAAATGCTTAATCGAGCCAAGAGCATTTGGATAAATGATTCCTATTGGCTGGTGATGCCCTTCAAGTTAAAAGACTCAGGAGTTACGATCAAATACATGGGAGAAGACACCCTGGTAAACAACAATTATTATAATGTTTTGCAGCTGACGTTCGAGAACGTGGGAGATACACCACAAAACAAGTATGACCTTTTTGTTGATGTGAAAGAGAAGTTGGTGAAGTATTGGTCTTATTACCATGATGCGAGTCAGGATTCGGCTTCCTGGACAAGACCGTGGGACAACTATCAACGGTATGGTTCTATACTCCTTTCGGCCGATCGGTCCGATGGAGGAGGGCCAAAGAACGTGAAAGTGGATGAACAGCTTCCCGATGCTTTGTTTACTGAATTCTAGGTCACTAAATCTTAATCTGCATGCTGCTGAATCTCGATACCGTTCCGCATTTCTACAAGAACTATGTTAAGCTGATAGAGGAAAGCGACTTGCTGCAGGCGCTCAGAGCTTCAGGGCACCGGTCACAAGAGTTGTTTCATTCTATCCCTCATGACAAAGCTGACTTTAGGTATGCAGAAGGTAAGTGGACCGTTCGTGAGGTTTTATGTCACATGATTGATGTGGAGCGCATTTTCATGTATCGCGCTTTGCGTTTTGCCCGCAATGACAAAACTGCATTGTCAGGATTTGATGAGAACGCTTACACACCGGAATCCAATGCATCTGGAAGAGATATAAAAGGTCTCTTGAGTGAGATGGCTCATTTGCGGGCATCCACCATTGATATGTTTGCTGGTTTTTCTCCGGAGATGATGGCCAGAAAGGGGACCGCCAACAATGTGGAGTTTTCAGTAGTGTCTCAGGGTTTCATCATTGCCGGACATGAGACACATCACAGAAAAGTTTTGAAGGAACGATATTTTAGCGCGTGGGAATAAAGGTGTGGAAGGCGCTGCCGTTGTTTTTCGTCATTGCCATTGGATGCGCGCCAGCTAATCGCATTCGAAAAAAGCTGATCCAATCAGAAACTGAATTCAATGAGCATATTGGCTTCTTGCTTTACGATCCCCTATCGCACAAAAACCTGATCGACTTTAATTCAGATAGATATTTTACCCCTGCTTCCAACACAAAGATTTTTACTTTTTACACCGGCTTGCAAGTGCTGGGCGATTCGATTCCGGGATTACGATACGTCCTTAAAGGTGACTCATTGATTTTCTGGGGGACTGGTGACCCTTCATTCTTATACCCGGAGGTGTATTCATCTGGCCGAACGTTTCAATTTCTAAAAAATCATCCATCGAATCTTTATTTCTCAAAGTCTGGGTTTGATGCAACTCCTCTTGGTCCTGGTTGGGCTTGGGATGACTACCCCTACAGCTATTCAGCAGAGCGCTCAGCCTTTCCTTTGTATGGTAATACGGTCACGTTTACCGACACAATTAGTGGAAACGTTCAAGCCTCACCTTCTTATTTTATGTCTCATATCGATTGGGGTGAAAGGCGCGAGAAGCCAGAAATGGAAAGAAAGTTTGATGACAACCAATTCACGTTTTCACCGGGAAACGACTCAATGAAATTCATTCGGGTTTTTCCTTTCAAGACTTCAGCAGAGATCACGGTGAGTTTGTTGTCAGACACCTTGAAACGAGAGGTCACACTTGTCGATATTCCAACGCCTCCTGCTACCAATTTGATTTACAGCCTGCCTTCCGATAGTCTGTACAAAGTCATGATGCAGGAGAGCGACAATTTTATTGCGGAACAATTGTTGCTGATGTGTGGGGGAGTGGTGGCCGATACCTTGAAGTCGGAAATCGCGATAGAATATGCAAAGCAGAATTTGTTGTTCGATCTGCCCGATGAGCCACAATGGGTAGATGGGAGTGGGCTTTCTCGTTACAATTTGTTTACACCGAGATCAATCGTTCGGTTGTGGCAAAAGATTTATGAAAAGGTGCCACGTGAAAGATTGTTCCCTCTTATTGCAACTGGTGGCGTATCAGGCACCATCAAGAATGCATACCGGGGTGATACTCCCTATATTTATGGCAAAACAGGCACGCTGAGTAATAATCACTGTTTGAGTGGATACATTGTGACCAGGAAAAAACGCCTGCTGATTTTCAGTTACATGAATAACAATTACACGGTGCCGACTCGCGAGATCAGAAGTCAAATGGAGGAGGTGCTAAAGGAAGTACATGAGAAATACTAAGAATTTATTTTTTGCCTTCGCACTTTGTGCCAATGCCGCGATTTCTGTGGCTCAATCATTGGATAGTCTTGACATAAAAATTGGTCAGATGATTCTTATAGGTGTGCCAGGTACAACTGTGGACGAATTGACCTTGAATGAGATCAGAGACGGTAAAGCTGGTTCCATTATTTTCTTTGAGAAGAATATTCCAGCCAAGGACTCCTATACACAATTCAAAAAACTTGCATGGACCTATCAATCAGTAGCTCCTATTCCAAT
>DAORAG010000293.1:0-4360 GCA_035344095.1 Cyclobacteriaceae bacterium
GATGACGATGGCCGTGTAGTTAATTGGTAATTCCATAATAAGTTATTTTTTGAGGGTGCATTATCCTGTCAATGTAAATAAAATAAGTGCTTAGATAGGTAGGGTAGATATCTCAAAATTTTGAATATCCTATCAGGAAGTTTGATTTTAAGCCACTTTGGGGGAGAAAATCACCAACAAAAAAGCCCTGAATTTCAGGGCTTGTGTTTTTTTTGGTTTCGAATCGGGCTAGCAGAATTCGTCAAACACCTCGACCAGGTGCTCACCAATCATCTGCGCATTCCTTCCTTCAATATGATGCCTTTCAACAAAGTGCACCAACTCGCCATCCTTGAACAATGCTATTGATGGCGAAGACGGAGGGTAGGGTAGTGTGTACTGTCTTGCTTTCGCCACTGCTTCAACGTCTGCACCAGCGAAAACCGTAGTAAGGTGATCCGGACGTTTATTACTTTTTTGCAATGCCCACTTAATTCCAGGACGGGCTGCACCAGCAGCACAACCACAAACGGAATTGATAACCAGCAACGTGGTACCTTTTTGTTCCTTCAATTCGCTATCCACCTCTTCGGGTGTTTTTAGTTCCTTAAATCCTGCGGAGGTAAGGTCGGTCCGCATGGGGGCTACTAATTCTTCGGGGTACATAAGTTATACTGTGTTTAAAATTCAAATTTAAAACTCATCACGTATTTACATAAAGCCAAGTTCAAGCTTTGCTGCCTCACTCATCATGTCTTGGGAGTAGGGCGGATCAAAGGTAAGCTCCACTTTTACGTCATTTATTCCTTCAATTGCTTTTATCTTTTGCTCAACCTCACCAGGTATAACTTCCGCAGAAGGGCAGGAAGGGGAGGTCAAGGTCATCAGCACGTAAACATTATTGACTGGATATACATTGATTTCGTAAATCAACCCTAGTTCAAAAACATCTACAGGAATCTCAGGATCGTACACCGTTTTGATAGCGGCTACAACCTTATCCCTTAGATCGTCTGTCGCGACTTCTGATTCGGTTTCTTTGGGTTGTTCGCTCATTGTCCTACCTCAATTTGTGTCTTAAAAGCAAGGGCGTAACGCTTGATTTGCTTCATCATGGCTGCAAAGCCATTGGAACGCTGTGTTCCGATAAATCGTTCCATTCCAATTTTGTGCATGAAATCTATTTCTGCACTTAGAATAGTATCTGGCGTTTGGCCCGAAAATATCCTAAGTAACAGGCTCACCAGGCCTTTGGTTATCGCTGTATTACTGTCAGCAGCGAAAACTACTTTGTTACCTTCAAGTCTTGCTGTCAACCACACTTTAGACTGGCAGCCCTTCACAATATTTTCCTCAGTCTTGTCAGCTTCAGGCATCTCGTCCAGCTTTTGGCCGAGCTCCATGATGTAGAAAACGGTCATTTCCTGATCGCCATCCAGTAAACTGAATTCACTGACTATCTCTTCCTGAATTTCCTGGATCGACTTCATTAATTACTTACTTAGGAAGTTTACAATCCGTCTTAACCCTTCGGCAAGACTGTCAATTTCTGCCTTTGTGTTATAAACAGCAAAAGAAGCCCTTACCGTTCCCTCGATACCAAAACGATCCATAAGTGGCTGCGTACAATGATGACCAGTCCGCACAGCAATTCCTCTGGCATCAAGCATTTGACCTATGTCAAACGGATGAACGCCTTCGATAATAAATGACACAACACTAACTTTATTTTTTGCCGTGCCAATCAGTTGAACACCTTCAATTTCCTGAAGTCTTTTATGGGCATACGCTAGCAAGTCATTCTCATGCCTTGCGATATTGACCTTTCCAAGTTCGTTAATAAATTCAATAGCATCACCGAACGCGATAACGTCTGCGATATTGGGCGTGCCCGCTTCAAATTTGTATGGCAGATCATTATAGGTTGTTTTTTCAAACGTCACATCTTTGATCATTTCGCCACCACCCATGTAAGGTGGCATGACCTCGAGCAATTTCCTTTTCCCATACAGCACGCCCACTCCGGTAGGACCGTACATTTTGTGAGAGGAGATACAATAGAAGTCTGCATCCAATTCCACCACATTGATTGGCAGGTGCGCAGCGGCCTGTGCTCCATCGATCATCACCACAGCCCCTCTTTGATGTGCCAGCTTAATGATATCTTCAACCGGATTGATTGTTCCCAGGCTGTTGCTGGCGTGGTTGGTGGCAACGATCCGGGTCTTATCGCTAAGTAGTGACTTGTATTTTGTAAGATCAATCTCACCGGAATCGGTAACAGGTATGATGATCAACTTCGCACCCTTCTCTTCACATACAATTTGCCAGGGCACAATATTGCTGTGGTGTTCCAGGCCTGAGATGATCACCTCATCACCTTTGTTTAAAAACTTTCTGCCATAAGAGGAGGCGACCAGATTGATGCTTTCCGTTACTCCTCGGGTGAAGACTATTTCCTCAGAGGATGCAGCACCGAGAAACTCACGGGTTAATTCTCTCGAGCCCTCGTAGGCTTTAGTTGCTTTCTCAGCCAGTGTATGGATGCCGCGATGAATGTTAGCATTGTAACCTTCATAATACTCCACCAGTTTTTGGATGACCCGTTTTGGCTTTTGCGAAGTAGCTGCGTTGTCAAAATAAACCAGCGGCTTACCATTGACCTGTTGATGAAGAATCGGGAATAGATCTCTGATTTTATTAATGTCCAAAGCTATCGTCTCAGAGACATTCATGCCTAAAAGTTTTTATGCAAACGTTCGGAGATCATTCCATCGATGTATTCGCGAAGTCTTTCGTCTTTTATTGCTTCAAGCACCTCACCAGCGAAGGCATAGAGCAACATTGCCTTTGCGGTACTCTTTGGAATTCCTCTCGACTGAAGATAGAATAATGCTTCTTCGTCAAGTTGGCCAGTGGTGCAACCATGTGAACACTTCACATCATCTGCCCATATCTCAAGTTGCGGCTTTGTGTTGATGGTGGCAGTATCTGATAGGAGAATATTTCTGTTTGACTGAAACGCATTTGTTTTTTGCGCGTGTGGCCTTACGTAGATTTTGCCGTTGAACACACCTTTTGATTTTTCATCCATGAGACCTTTGTACAATTCATTACTGAACGAGTTCGGTTTCATGTGGTCCACCACAGTGTGATTGTCAACTAATGTTTCGCCTTTAGTCAGGTATAGACCGAAAAAGTGAGACTCGCAGCCTTCGCCATCTATTAAAATGGAAAGGTTGTTTCTGATGAGCTTTCCATTAAGGCTGAAAGTGTACGTGTCAGTTCTGCTTGAATTTTCCTGATATATCGTAGTGTTTGAAACCTGAATCAGGTCGCCAGGATCGTTTTGAATCTTATAGTACTTAAACGATGCGTTGGCCAAGACTTTTATCTCTTCATTTAAAGAATGAAAAACAGGTTGGTTCCCTGTTGTTACCGTCTTTTCAATAACTGAGAAATCTGCTCCTTGTTCAATCAACACCAGCAGTCTGGAATGCGAACTTACTTTTGCGGTACCAGCATCATGTTGATTAATCACAACAAGAGGGGAAGATACGGCAATGTTTTTTTCTACATGAACAAACAGTCCATCCTGCCAGCATGCAGCATTGAGCAATCCAAAAGGATCTTTTGAACGCGGGAAGCTTTTGAAGTGGGCTTCAATTACTTCGCTCTTTTGTTCAATTGCCTGCTTAAGAGGAATGATAGTGAGTCCTTTCATGGACTTCAGAGAAGACTGCGACTCATCAAACCGGCCATTGGAAAACACGACAACGTTTTCAGGGAATTCGCTTAGGAGCGGATCCTCAATTTTAATTTTAGATACCGAAGGTTCAACGAGAAGCTCCTCTGCACTGAAATTCTTGGCCAGAATTCGTGTGATGGGAGTAAATTTATATTCCTCGCTTTTAGCTGTTGGCAGTCCCCATTTTTTTAACTCCTCTTGGGCTACACTTCGTGCATCTTTATCGTTTGAATGATGAAGCGACAGTAGGGAGTCGATGAGGGTTGTCGAGAAATTTTCTTTATCAGTAATCGTGCTCATGTCAGGCTACCTCCACCTCACTTTTGATCCAATCGTAACCTTTTTCTTCCAGCTCAAGCGCAAGTTCCTTAGAACCTGATTTTACAATCCTGCCTTTATAAAGCACGTGAACGTAGTCCGGAACGATATATTCGAGCAGTCGCTGATAGTGGGTTACCACAATTGTGGCGTTATCCTTTGTCTTCAGTTTATTTACGCCATTAGCTACAATCCTTAGGGCATCGATGTCCAGACCTGAGTCTGTCTCGTCCAGTATCGCCAACTTAGGCTCAAGCATGGCCATCTGAAATATCTCGTTTCTCTTCTTCTCTCCTCCGGAAAATCCTTCGTTGA
>DAORAG010000294.1:0-4351 GCA_035344095.1 Cyclobacteriaceae bacterium
TGTCTGGCTTATCTGGATACAGGAACTTCTTCTCTTCGACTTTAACTGGAAAAGGCTTTGGTGGTCTTCTCAAATCGGCCAGGTAGGCAAACAAACTTAGTATTACACCCGGGTGCGCCTCACAATCTTCACTTAGTTTATCAAACAGGAACGTAATACCCGCCATTCCTTCTTTTGGCTTTTCGTTCAATTCAACAGCTCGTCTCAAACACCAAACCCTGAAATAATAGAGCAGGATATCTTCCTTCTGTGGAAAGTACTTAAACAGTGTGACTTTGCTAATCTTGGTCTTGGTACAAATATCGTCAACGAGGACCTCATCAAAAGACTTCTTCCCTACCAACTTCAGTGTTTGCTCAAGCACCGATAACTTTAGTCGAGCGGCTTTTTCCTTCCTTAAACCCATAGTATTGTTAAAAATCAAGTAATACATTTATGCGCACAAACCAAAACCCATTTCTATGAGGCGCATCTTTATCCTACTATCGGCAGCATGTATAGTTTCTTGTCAGTCGCAGGAAACTAAAAAAAGAATTGTCGGTGTTACTGCTGACAAGGCGATGGTAGTATCAGCGCACCCGCTGGCCTCTAAAGTAGGTGCAGACATCATGAAAAAGGGAGGAAACGCAGTTGACGCAGCCATTGCCGTTCAATTTGCATTAGCTGTCACCTACCCTGTTGCAGGAAACATCGGGGGGGGCGGGTTTATGGTAGCCCGGTTTAAAGACGGAACCGCTGTGGCACTTGATTATCGGGAAAAAGCACCTGCCGCAGCCAACACCAACATGTATTTGGGTGAAACAGGTGAAGCGATATCTGATTTGAGTAAAAAAGGTCACCTCGCCAGTGGCGTACCGGGTACGGTTGCCGGACTTGCCGCTGCACATGAAAAGCACGGAAAGCTTGCCTGGGCGGAACTGGTTCAGCCCGCAATCGACCTTGCCATTAATGGCTTCACATTAACCGCCAAGGAGGCCGAAGGCTTGAATCGCATTCAGGAAGACTTAAGAAAATATAACACAGTAATGCCGGAGAATCTGGCCAATGAACATTGGGCCGAAGGGGACTCTGTTTATTACAAAGCGTTGGGGCATACATTGGAAAGAATCCGTGATAACGGAAAAGCTGGATTTTATGAAGGTGAAACTGCTGACCTAATTGTAAGCGAAATGGAACGGGGTAAAGGTTTGATTACCAAAGAAGATCTTAAATCGTATGAGGCGATCTGGCGTACACCACTTACCGGCAATTACAAAGGATATAAAGTCATCTCCATGCCCCCTCCTTCCAGCGGTGGAGTTGCCTTGCTGCAATTGTTAAAGACCGTTGAGGCATTTCCTTTGAATGAATGGGGTTGGAATTCAGCAAAAAGTGTACACCTGATGACAGAAGCCGAGCGAAGGGCTTACGCTGATCGTGCCTACTATCTGGGAGATCCTGACTTTGTGAATGTGCCCGTGGCCGAACTCACATCAGATATGTACAATGATGATCGAATGGAAGGCTATGATCCTGAAAAAGCAACACCAAGTCAATCTATTGATCATGGCATGGTAGCCATGAAAGAGTCGGAACAGACCACTCACCTTTCGATTGTCGATCCCGAAGGCAACGCTGTGTCAGTTACTACAACGCTTAACGGTGGATTCGGCAGTGCAGTAGTGGTAGATGGCGCTGGGTTTTTTCTCAACAACGAGATGGATGACTTCAGTGTAAAGCCCGGTGTTCCTAATATGTATGGCGCCATTGGCGGAGAAGCTAACAAGATCGAACCGGGTAAACGGATGTTGAGCTCCATGACACCTACAATTGTAGAAAAAGATGGCAAGTTGTTCATGGTGGTTGGAACGCCTGGGGGCACAACCATCATCACATCCGTATTTCAGAATATTGTAAATGTGATTGATTATGGCATGACCATGCAGGAATCGGTAAGCGCTAAAAGATTTCATCACCAGTGGCTGCCCGATATGGTACTGATCGAATCTGGTGCACTCACTAAAAATGACAGCATTACCTTATCATCAATGGGTCACAAGTTTGTAAGTCGCGGTGGAATCGGTCGGGTCGATGCGATACTGGTCTTACCGGATGGTAGACTTGAAGGTGGGGCCGATCCAAGAGGTGACGATACTGCGGTGGGGTTCTAGCTGGATACTGGATACTAGACGCGAGAATCCAGTATCTAGAATCCGTATCCTGTCTCAATTCTTCACGATTGTAAATTCAACCCTGCGGTTGAGTCTGCGTGTGACTTCCGCATCGTTGTCAGCAATTGGCTTTATACCTCCATATCCCTTTCCAGTGATGCGTTTGGCATCAATCCCTTTTTCAACGAGATAGGCCTTTACCGTCTCTACCCTGTCGCGCGACAGCCGCATATTGTGAACCTGCAAACCTCTGTTGTCGGTGTGACCCGCAAGTTCAATTTCCACATTGGGATTTGATTTCAGAAAATCTACCACCATGTCAAGTTCATCATAGGATTCATCCAGAAGGTTCGCTGTACTTTGTTGGAAGAGCACACTTTTCAAATTGACTGTGGCTCCTACTGCCACTGGCTGAAGCTTAAAGTTCATTTCAAGGTCCCTCATCTCAAAGGTTCGTATGTCCAGCTTCTCAAAGCTTCCCACAAATCCGGGTGATTCCACCTTAATGGAATATTCATCTACTGAAGGCACGTTTATGGCATAAACGCCATCAGGTCCTGCTGTAATTTGAAAGTTAGAGTCAGAGTGAAAGTTAACCTTTGCCGCTATAGGATTGCCGGTGCTTGAATCAGTTACCTTCCCCCAAATCCTCACAAATTTTTCCGGAGCAGTGATGGGTTTCTCTCTTACGATTTCAACCAACTTCACCACGGTATCGGGTGGCAGCTCTTCTGCTTTCTTCATCAGCGAGTCGAGGACCTCCTTAGGGGGTCGATACAATTTGATATCGCCATAGCCATCGCTGTTTTGCGTAGACGTAAACAGGGCAATGCCAGCCTTGGGATAAGGGATATAATAAAGCTCTCTTCCTTCTGAGTTCACACCAGCTCCCATGTTTACCGGTGCAGACCATTTGGCCCAGGTATCATCAAGTCGCTCGGAGTAATAGATATCAAAACTTCCGTAACCCTGACGTCCGTTGGAGGCAAAGTAAAGAAAGTGGGTATCTTCACTCAACCAGGGACACATCTCCTGAAAAGAGGTATTGATATTACGGCCCAGGTTTTTCGGCTCGCTCCAGTTTCCGGAGGCATTCTTTACTGAAACATAAATGTCTTCCACACCAAGTGAAGTGTATCCTTCACCGGAATACACGAACACATTGCCATTGGCCGTAACATGACCTGAAAATGTCGCGCCACGATTTAGGAAATAAGGTATGTTGATATTTTGAGGAGTCGACCACCCTGTTCCGGTTTTTCGTGACACAGAAAATCCCTGCGTCTTCACATCACCGTTTTCATTGTAGTGACCAAGGAGGTACAGTTCATTGCCGTCAGCGGAGAGTCCTGCGACAGCATTGTATTCCCGGTTGTTGAGAACTGGTCCCATGTGTATCGGTGCAGACCATTCATTTCCAATCAACACAGACTGCCAGATGTCTCCCTTATCACGCTTACCGCCAACGTTCTGCGGATGAGATGCAATCGTAAAATACATCGTCTTACCGTCAGGGCTCATCACAGGGCTTTGCTCATCCAGCTCTGAATTAAGGCTTTTGAACGATACCTGCCCGGCTTGCGATCGTCCGCTCACGGAGCAGATCAATAAACAATAGATCAAAAAGTAGTACCTCATCCCGGTAAAATTAAAAAATCCCTCCATCATGCTTTACTAACCCATGGATTCCCTTTGATATAGTAACGCCAGAGAAGCTCTGCATCTTCTTGTGCATATGCTATGCCAATCCTTTTCGTTTCGACTATATCCTTCTTTGCAATTTTTGTACCGGTATCCTCAATCCAAACTTCATCATTTAGAAGGCCAATTCCATTGAGTCTCCGATCAATGCCCAGCGCTTTCGTTAATTTACCGGGCCCGGAGGTAATCCTGTTCATATTTTTGACAGCCATCCTCTTCATCATTATCTCATTTCCGCTCTTCGGTTGAAGTGCTCGTATCAACACAGCTTCAGGCTTGTCTGTTTTATTGGTGACTACATTGAAGAGATGATGGATACCATAGCATAGGTATATATAGGCATGGCCACCTGGTAAAAACATAATCTCAGTTCTTGATGTACGGAGATAATTATAGGCATGACATCCTCTCTCCCGAAAAGAATATGCTTCGGTTTCCACAATCATTCCGCTTGTTAATGATTTGTTAATGCGTGTAACTAAAACCTTACCTAATAGGTC
>DAORAG010000295.1:0-4285 GCA_035344095.1 Cyclobacteriaceae bacterium
CCTTTAAGGAAGATAATCCTGTAGGTGTCCTGAATTTCTGAAATCTTTTCTGAACTGAAGCCCCTCCTTCTCAGGCCAATGGTATTGACGCCACAATAAGTCAGTGGCTCGCGTGCCGCTTTGGTGAATGGGGGTACGTCTTTGCGAACGAGTGATCCGCCTGAAACCATTACATGGGCTCCGACTTTCACAAACTGATGTACGGCACTGCTGCCTCCAATAATGGCCCAATCTTCAATCACAACGTGTCCTGCCACCTGAACCGTGTTGGCAAAAATGCAATTGTTTCCAATAATGCAATCGTGGGCAATGTGTACATAGGCCATTAAAAGACAGTTGCTGCCTATTTGCGTTTTGTGTTTGTCAGCGGTGCCGCGGCTTATGGTCACGTATTCGCGGATGACTGTGTTGTCGCCAATGAAGGTTTCGGTTTTCTCACCTGCAAACTTCAAGTCCTGAGGAATAGAGGATATTGACGCACCCGGATACACTTTCACATTCTTTCCGAGTCTTGCGCCTTCCCAGATTACCGCATTGGGCCCTATCCAGCAGTCATCACCGATGACCACATCACTTTTGATGGTTGCAAATGGTTCAATGATAACATTGTTACCGATTTTTGCATCGGGATGTACGTTGGCTAATGGATGGTGGCTCATGAGTCTTTTCTAACGATGCTGGCAGTCATTGTACCTTCGCACACGAGTGTGCTGCCAACGTAGGCTCTTCCATACATTTTGGCGATTCCTCTTTTTATAGGAACCAACAGGTTACACTGGATGACTAAGGTGTCTCCTGGCAGAACCATCTTCCGGAAACGGAAAGATTCTATACCCAGGAAGTAAGTCCAATAATTTTCAGGATCAGGTACAGTGTTGAGTACCAATATTCCTCCGATCTGCGCCATTGCCTCCACTTGCAATACGCCTGGCATTACAGGATTGCCAGGGAAGTGACCCTGGAAAAATGGCTCATTCATCGTCACGTTCTTTACGCCAGCCACACTCTTATTATCAAGATGAATGATTTTGTCGATCAGAAGGAAAGGATAACGGTGCCGCAGGATGGTTGATATCTGATTGATATCCATCACAGGAGGCAAACTTGGGTTGTATCTTGGAATACCCTTTTTGTCTGCCTCTGCCATTGCTTTCTTCAGCTTTTTGGCAAAAGCAACATTGGCAGCATGTCCAGGTCTTGCCGCCAAGATCTGGGCCTTCAATGGACGTCCGGCCAAGGCCAGGTCTCCAATGATATCCAATAGCTTGTGGCGTGCTGGTTCGTTGTTATACCTCAACTCAACGTTGTTGAGTATGCCCTCTTTTTTAACCTCCACCTTTGGCTTGTTCAACATCTGGGCGATGTTGTCCAACTCATGTTCTTGAACAACCCTGTCAACTATTACGATAGCGTTGTTCAGGTCTCCTCCTCTGATGAGGTTATTTTTATATAGCATCTCCAGCTCATGCAAAAAGCAGAACGTTCTGCATGAAGCGATCTCTTTTTCGAACTGCCTGATATTTGTGATTGATGCATGCTGACTTCCCAGTACTGGTGAATTATAGTCAATCATCACAGTCACACGGTAGTCGTCTAGCGGAAGAGCAGCAATTTCAACATTGCGGTCTACTTCACGATAAAATATACTGTCTTGAACTTCGAAGAAGTCTCGCAAAGCATTTTGTTCTTCGGTGCCTGCTTCCTTTAGTACGTTGACAAATTGTATGGAGCTTCCGTCCATAATAGGTGCCTCAGGGCCATCCACCTGAATGAGGACGTTGTCAATCTCAAGGCCGGTGAGGGCTGCCAGCGTATGTTCAATAGTGCTAATGCGGGCACCACTTTGTTCAATGGTGGTTCCTCTTGATACGTCAACGACATTGTCGCAATCGGCATCGATAATTGGAGAGCCCGGCAGGTCTATGCGCTGGAACTTAATGCCGTGATTTGCCTTTGCAGGCAGGAACGTCATGTTGGTAATTATACCTGTATGCAGGCCCACCCCAGAGAGTGTCACCGATTTCTTGATGGTCTGCTGTTTGTGATTTAGCATCCTTGGCGAATAAAGGGCACAAATTTAACTTCAATTACCCTTATAAGCTAAGGATTTAGATATTCGGTTGGCAGTTCGAGTGCTGCTGCACCTCAAATTCGGGGTTTTTAACGATTTAACACAACAAAGAGGTCATTTTGCCTCAAGGTTGGCCTTCGCAAGTCGATCTTCAAGCTGCTTCAGCCTTGCTGATAGATCAGGCAGCTGCTTGAAAACAGCATAGGATTTGAAATATTCCTTGACATCGAGCACAGGATAGCCCAGTAGGCGCTGTCCTTCCTCTTTTACGGACTTTGAAATTCCAGCCTGGGCACCCACGCTGGTCCTGTTGGCGATCACCAGATGCCCCGCTATCCCCACCTGGCCTGCAAGCACGCAATTCTCTCCGACTTTGGTAGATCCTGAAATTCCCGTTTGAGCCGCAATAACCGTGTTCTTCCCAATTTCTACGTTGTGAGCTATTTGAATCAGGTTATCCAGTTTGACTCCGGAATGAATCACGGTAGAGTCACCTGTTAGCGTGGCACAGTCAATGACTGTATTGGCGCCAATGGTCACATTGTCTTCCAGTATCACATTGCCGAGTTGGGGAATTGTTTTGTATGTACCATCATCTTGAGGTGCAAAACCAAAGCCATCGCTGCCAAGTACTGCTCCCGAGTGTATGACGCAGTTGTTACCGACCTTGGTTCCACCATACAGTTTAACATTTGGGTGCAGAATTGTATTGTTCCCGATCACCACATTGTCACCCACGAAAGTGTGTGGATAAATCTTCACATTATCACCAATGATGACGTTGTTTCCCACGTATGAAAATGCTCCACGATACACCGCCTTTCCGACTGTACAATCTGATCCGATAAAACTAGGCTCCTCTATACCAGCTTTTTGAAAGCTTATTAGTTTGTGATATTCTTCCAACAGTACCGTGAAACTGGAGTAGGGATCATCCACAAGGATAAGACTGGATGTAATTTCTTTTTTTGGTGAAAATCCACGCTTCACGATTACCGCGCTGGCTTTCGTTTCGTAAATGAAGTGTTCGTACTTGGGATTAGAGAGAAAGGCTATTTGCCCTGGCTTGGCATCCTGAATTTTAGCAAGCATGTTGATTTTGGAGCCATCATCTCCTTTCACATCTCCACCAAGCATGACTGCTATTTGCCTTATCGTAAACTCCATTTATTAGGGAAGAAATTGTACAACTTAATGTGTGAAAAAACCGGGTCAGTTCCTACTCAAAGATACATTTTTAGGATAGCAGAGATAGCTTTTTTTAACGATTTTGCTGAGCGCTTTAACATTTGGAAGGTCGGACGCCTGGGCTATATCCACCAGCTCTCCTTTTCGGGTAAGTATGCTGATTCCCTTTCCTTCGCTTATGTACGCTTCATTAGACACTACGCCATGTGAGAACAGGAAAGATGCATCCTTTCTCAGCACCTTGAACCGAGTGGTGATTTCCGATCGTACCGTTTCGATGGCTTTTTTTTGAATTGGTGTTGAAGTCAGCGTAACCCTAAACAATCTTCTTTCTAATAGCATCAGGCAAAGAGTTGATAGGATTTTATCTGGATGATTTTGCCATATCTTAATTGCTCCCCAGATGTCATTATCATCCAGTCGCCCAAAGCTTTCAAGCACCTTCTTTTGTTTGAAATCATCCAGTGTGTACGAGTTCTCGATAAAAAAATAAAGCGCATTCGAACACGTGAGCCGCTGGCCGGATTGAACAAGGTATTGTGCCCTTCGGATGAGGTTTATCAACATTCGCTCCGCACTTACCGCGGTTTTGTGCAGGTACACCTGCCAGTACATCAGCCTTCTCGCATTGAGGAAATTCTCAATGCTATAGATCCCCTTTTCATCCACTACCAATTGATCGTTCACTACATTCAGCATGGCGATGATTCGATCCACCCCAATTGACCCTTCATTTACGCCTGTAAAAAAGCAATCGCGTTGGAGGTAGTCCAGGCGGTCAATATCAAGTTGGCTGCTCACCAGCTGGTGAAAGAATCTTCGTTTGTACGTATTTTGAAAAATCTGAAGTGTTAACTCCAACTGCTTGTTAAACGCTCCATTCAATTCCTTCATAAACTGAAAAGAGATGCTTTCATGGCTAACCTGGTTCAACAGTGTCTCCTCCAGCGCATGGGAAAATGGACCATGTCCGATGTCGTGCAGAAGAATCGCAATTTGCGCGGCTTCGTATTCCTTATAGCTGAT
>DAORAG010000296.1:0-4282 GCA_035344095.1 Cyclobacteriaceae bacterium
CCTGGCACATTTCCACCAGCACTCCATTGGTTGTTTTAGGGTGTAAAAAGGCAATCGATTTATTGTCCGCACCGTCCTTTGGTTCCTTATTGATCATGGCGAATCCATTTTCTTCCTGCATGGCTATGCTCTTTTGAACGTCATTCACGGCAAATGCAAGGTGATGAATACCCTCACCTTTTTTCTCGATAAACTTCGCGATTGGAGAATCTGGCCTGGTCGCCTCCAATAGTTCAATTTTCACACCACCCACTTCAAAAAAAGATGTGCGAACACCCTCCGACTCTACCTCCTCGATTTTGTAGTGCGGTGTGCCCAGCAGCTTCGCAAAAAGGCGATTAGACTCCTCCAGGTTACTTACGGCTATCCCGATGTGTTCAATTTTATTCATAGGCAGGTTCGGCTGGAATTATTAATTTTGTCTGAATTTCAGAAACTTTTAGAGGTTTCCCAGAGTTTTCAGTCTGAATTGAACCAAATGATGTTAGAAACAGCAAGCGATATTCATGTCGAAGCGGCCAAAATCCAACAACAGATAAAAGGCTATCTCGGGTTGCGTACCAGTGACTTGATTTTTGAATACAGCGTGATGGATGGCAAGACCAAACTTGACCTTATCACATTGAATTCACGTCACAATCAATCCTTCTTGTTTCACTCCGAGACAGGCTCTGACAAAGTTGACGCGCTCAAAAAGATGTGGGCATACGTCCAAAATTTTAAGGAGAAAGACAACTCTTACACAATACAATGGGTAGCGGCAGGTCAACACGAACTGCACACCTCTTACTTCAGGGCAAGCAATATTTTCAACGCCCTTGAAAAATTATATTACGGCCGAGATAGAAATACAATCACTGTTTTTAGCGTAGTATTAAACCCTGTGTCTTAAAACTATGATCAGCGTAACAGATAAAGCCAAGTCAAGAATTGCGGAGCTACTGAAAGAGGAAGGCAGATCTTCTGATCACAATGTGCGCGTGTCTGTAAAAGGTGGCGGATGCTCTGGCCTCATGTACGACCTTGACTTTGATGATAAAATAAATCCTGCCGACCAGGTGTTTGAAGACAAGGGCGTAAAAATTCTGGTCGATAAAAAGAGCTTACTCTATCTCCTGGGGACTACTCTTGATTTCTCAGATGGACTGAATGGAAAAGGATTTCAGTTTATTAATCCCAATGCCTCACGCACATGCGGCTGTGGTGAGAGCTTCGCGGTCTAATCAATCGTGGCGATACATTTCAATTCAATAGCAATCGGAGTTGGCAGTGCTGTAATCTCGACAGTCGTTCGGCAAGGTTGATTGTCCTTGAAATACTCCGCATAAATTTTGTTATAGGTTGCAAAGTCATCTTTGATGTTGGTAAGAAATACCGTGACATCGACAAGATTCTCCCAACGAGATCCAGCGGCTTCGAGAATGTATCGCACATTTTGAAACACCGAGTGACATTGCTCTTCGATGTTATACGAAACAACATTCCTGTTCTGATCCAGGGTGACACCTGGGATGTCTTTAGAGCCTCTTTTTCTCGGACCAACTCCGGAAAGAAACAAAAGATTACCAACTTTTCGCGCGTGCGGGTATAGACCTACCGGCTCAGGCGCTTTATCAGAAGATATTGAAGACATAATTTATTCAATTTCAAAAACTAAACTTGCCCACATACTCTCCCATTCAGCCTCCCTGCTGGAGGAACGTACCATTTTTACGGTACTCACCATCCATGGGCCTTTATTACTGATAGGAAACCGGACTGATCCATCTGACTCTGTGTAAATATTCTGGAGAAAGATACGATTACCAATATGACTCCACACTTTTACTAACGCGTGAGCTTCAGGATTGCCGCGGTAAAAAACCTTGCATTCGAGATGATCGCCTGCTTTCAAATCATATGGATTCTGAGAAGGGATTATTTCCATCTTGAAACCAGCAGTTTTATTATAGGTATCATCTGTTTTGTCCCCAACCTGCACAAGCAACTTTGCGAATCTCCGGTACAGTTCGCGGGAATTTCTATTTTCTTCACCGAGTTTCTTTCTCTCCTCTTTTATAAACTCCAATCCATCCTCTTCGAGGTATGCGTCAAATTTTTCCGGTTCCAGTTCGATGAAAGCATCATTACTTTCTAGCGCAATCATATGTGTTCCGACATTGTTGAACGCATATTCAAGGTTATTGCCTTTGGTGGCAGTGACTTTATTAATCAAATCCGTTTTGCCAACCCGATTGTAAATTGCCAACTTCTCGACCTTGTGGCGCTGAAGGTCCCAGAATTCACCCTCAAAATTCTCTCCCACCATAAAGTCCACCACCATTTTCTCACCAACCTGGTATTTGAATTTTTTCGGCAGCAGCCAAAACTCATGGGCATTCACTACACCAAGAATACCAAGCACACATATTGTCAAAAAAAACCGTTTCACTCTACTTGCTGTTCATTATTTCCTCGATCTCATCAGCTTCCACAGGTATATTCTTCATCAGATCAAAAATCCCCTTTTTTTGGATAATCACATTGTTCTCCAGACGAACGCCAAAACCCTCTTCTTGTATATAAATCCCGGGTTCCACAGTCCAGGCTGAACCTACTGGCATATTGGCGTGCATGTCTCCCACATCATGAACATCAAGTCCGATCATATGAGATGTGCCGTGATAGAAGTATTTTCTAAATGCGGGATTGTCCGGCTTTTGATTTTTAATATCCTGCTTCGATATTAATTTCAATTTTATTAGCTCTGACTCCATGAACTTCTCTACTTCCTTTTGATAGTCAAAGAAATTGGTAGATGGTCCCATGATTTTCATAGCATGTCGCATTACCCTCAACACACTGTTGTAAACATCTTTTTGTCGTTTGGTAAACCTGCCACTTACCGGAATGGTTCGTGTGAGGTCAGCGTTGTAGTTGGCGTATTCAGCAGCTACGTCCAATAAAATGAGGTCACCGGCCTTGCACTTTTGATTGTTGTCCAAATAATGTAACACGCAATTATTCACGCCTGAAGCGATAATCGGTTCATAGGCAAAACCCCGCGAGCGGTGCCTGATGAATTCGTGCACATACTCCGCTTCTATCTCATACTCCATCACTCCAGGCTTCACAAATTTTAAAACCCTTCTGAACCCTTTTTCAGTGATGTTGCAGGCCTCCTGCATCAAATCTATTTCTATTGGCTGCTTCACCCATCGCAAATTCGCCATGATCGGAGCCACCCTACTATATTGGTGAAGAGGATAGGTCGCTTTGCACCAATTGATAAATCGCGCATCCCTTGTCTCAACAACTACGGAAGATCTGTAGTGCTCATTGGTGTTGAGGAAAACGGATGACACACCCCCCATCACCATCATATGGTGAAAGATTTTGTGAAAGTCACCATTCCAACGAACTGTAGTAATGCCTGAAATTTCCGTAGCTTCCTTTTTGGTGAGCTTATGACCTTCCCATTTTTCCAACAACTCGTTAGGCTCCCTTAAAAACAAAACCTCTCGCAACTTCTCATCAGGAAAGTTTGGACAAATCACCAGGCAACTTTCTTCCTGAACGATACCTGTTAGGTAGAACAAATCATTGTTTTGCCTGAAGGGCATCGTGCCGTCAGCATTGGTAGGCATGTGATCGTTGGAATTGAATACGGCTATCGCTCCTTCGGGCAGTTCCTTTACCAATCTCCTTCTGTTCTTAATGAACAGGTCATTGTCAATTTTTTTGTATTTCATGTGTTTATTCTTTTGCCAAGGTCACATGCAATGGCCATATAGTCATTTCAGTTTGTAGAAAGCGTACATGGCCATTTCATAAACACCGGTAAAAACGGTTGAAAGTTAACAAATCCTGCTGGAGACGGAAACGAGAAATGGGATGATGGCAACGGGGTGGTGTTGGTGTTAATACCTATTTTTGCAACGTTTATTTCCGCATGAAATTCAAACTACTCAATACCGATAAAGAGTCTGGCGCGAGAGCTGGAACCATTGTCACCGACCATGGTGAGATTCCCACACCGATTTTCATGCCCGTGGGCACGGCAGGATCCGTTAAGGCAGTTCATCAACGCGAACTGACCGATGACATCAACGCACGAATAATCCTTGGAAATACATACCATCTCTTTTTGAGACCGGGGATTGAACTTTTGGAAAAAGCTGGAGGACTTCACCAGTTTATCAATTGGTCCAGACCAATACTTACAGACAGCGGAGGCTACCAGGTTTATTCACTGTCAGAAAATCGCAAAATCAATGAAGAAGGCGTAACGTTCAAGTCTCAT
>DAORAG010000297.1:0-4247 GCA_035344095.1 Cyclobacteriaceae bacterium
GTTCTTTTTTCAATTTCTTATTTTCTGTTTTTTTCTCAATAACCGGCTCTTCCTTAGTTTCGGTAGGAGTAGGATCCGGGTGCATAGGCAGCCCAAAGCCATCGGCAACGAGTTCAAAGTTGTGTTTTGACTTCTTTAGTTTTTCAATGTCACTGAACACTTCGCTAACTAACGCATCTCCGCTGAGGTCAACTGGTTGTGATTTGAAAGCGGGTGGCGTTTCAGTCACAACTGGTTTTTCTAGTTCCTTTGTAAGTGATGAATCAACCTTCTCTGCAGATTTAGGCTTTTCTGTCTGAGGCTGGGATTCAACCTTCTTCTCAACAATTGGATCGACCGGTGCAGTAACTTCCGTGGCCTTCACAGGCTCCGGTCTTTGTGCTTTTCGTTCTCCTTTCAGTGCGGTGACCAACGATTTGAGGACCGCCCGGTCAGTTGAATAAACGGCAGCTATATTGAGTTGCGTCTGCTTGCTGCCGAGGTTATTGAGTTGTGCACCCCGTGCTACCAGGTTATGAATGGCCTGTGAGTAAGGAAACTCATCCTGAAGCTTACTTATTTCAGCGGTCTCATCCTCCGTCAGCGAAGAATTATTGTTGAGGAGAAACAAGAACCTTTCTTTTTCCACAATTTTTGTAATGGGGTGATGGTAAAGGTACTGCAATTCTGCAGTTCAAGCAACAAAGTAGGCGAAAGTGAGTGCTACCAATTTGCTACGGTAGCGTTAAAAATGTCCAGGAGAATTTGATCAAATATTTGTTTTTCCAATTGTTCCTGGATGGATGTGAGGTCCTGATCATTGGGGAAGTCAGCGTAAAAAGAGAAACTCCGGTCCTTGAAACTGTTTTTAGGTTCTAGTGTGTCTTCGTAGGTGGCTTTCACGCCAATTGTGAGCCTGGTTAGTGCGGCCGCATCGGCTTGTTGGTTGTTACCCGAAGAGACTGGTGCCATTGGCCTTACAGCATATTCGGTGATTGTTCCTTCTATACGAAGTTGCCCCCCATCTTGTACCACGCTCAGACTTGAGTTGCGCTGATAATAGTCTTTCAGGCTGTTGGTAAATGTCTGGCCAATATTGGCGGGAGCTAAGTCAGTATTATTGAAGAAATCACCTACCTGGATCGTATCTGCTGCAGTTGAAGCTCCGGTAAACGAGTAAACACCGCAGCCGTAGGCAGCGATAACCAGCATTGACAAGAGGAGGGAGGAGCGTGGGCTATTCTTCAAGTTCGTACTGTTTGATCTTCCGGTAGAGCGTTCTTTCAGATATCCCCAAATCTTGTGCCGCGTATTTTCTCTTGTTGTTGTTCTTCCTCAGTGCCTTTACAATGAGTTCTTTTTCCTTTTTTTCAATGGACAGCGAATCGTCTTCTGCTATATGACTGATGTCCTGAACTTCCTCATCTTCAATTGGCGTACTGGACGCGTTGATTACCCTTACCGGTTCTTCGTGTGTATCCACCTCCTCGTGAATTCCCTCGAACAAGTCCGCGTGATCTTTTACCAACTGAGCAGCTTGCCCTGGATTGTTTGCATTTTGCAAGACGATCTTCTTGAGGTCAGTCACATCTTTTCGCATTTCGAATAACACCTTATACAGAATATCTCGTTCCGATATTGAATCGTTGGTATCATCCTTATATAAAGCAGGAAGAAGTGAGTCCTTTGGAAGATATTTCTGCAATTGGTACTGATCAATCTCCTTTACATCGGGCGAGAGCACCGATATCTGCTCAACCAGATTTTTCAATTGGCGAATATTTCCAGGGAATCGATATTTTAGAAGAATTTCTTTTGCGCCTTCTGTGAGCGACACTGGCTTAACTTTATATTTTTCGGCAAAGTCAGTGGCGAACTTGCGAAACAAAAGCTCGATGTCTTCGCCTCGTTCGCGCAAAGGCGGAACATAGATGGGCACAGTACTCAACCTGTAATAGAGGTCTTCCCTGAATTTTCCTTCCTCTACATATTTCATGAGGTTGACGTTGGTGGCTGCCACAACGCGGACGTCAGTCTTTTGCACTTTTGATGAGCCAACTTTAATAAACTCACCATTCTCCAATACTCGTAGCAGCCTTGCCTGAGTGCCCAAGGGCATTTCTCCAATCTCATCAAGAAATATGGTTCCCCCGTTAGTTACTTCAAAATATCCCTTTCGTGCTTCGTGGGCCCCGGTAAATGATCCTTTTTCATGACCAAATAATTCTGAATCAATAGTGCCTTCGGGAATTGACCCGCAGTTGATAGCGATAAACTGTCCATGTTTTCTCGGACTGAGATGATGGATAATTTTCGAAAAGGATTCCTTACCGCTTCCGCTTTCTCCTGTGATCAACACCGACATATCGGTAGGAGCCACCTGCATGGCAACTCTCACCGCATTATTCAACAATGGAGAGTGTCCGATTATACCAAACCGAGCCTTTATACTTTGTATTTCTGAATCTTTAATTGTCATACGTTAAACTATCTGTCCCAACAATGTCCCACCTGTGCATGATGTGATCTTTACATTCACATATTCGCCTTTCTTCCTCCCGGGTGCATCAAACACAACCACCTTGTTTGCAGAATTGCGTCCCTGCATCTGATCTTCCGACCGTTTTGATTTTCCTTCAATTAATACCTTAAACGTCTTTCCAACATCAAGTTGGTTGCGTTTAAGGGAATGTTCATTTTGTTTATTTATAATCTCCTGCAATCTGCGCTTCTTCACCTCTATGTCAATATCATCCTTGAACTTCTTGGCAGCCAGTGTGCCGGGTCGTTCTGAATAAAAAAACATATAGGAAAAATCGTATTCCACCAGATCCATTAATGTGAGCGTGTCCTGATGTTCCTCCTCTGTCTCGGTGCAAAAACCCGTGATCATATCTGAAGAGATACCGCAGTCGTCACCTAGAATAGCCCTTATGCTTTTGATCTTGTCCAAATACCATTCGCGTGAATAACCTCGATTCATTAATTCCAGAATTCGAGAGTTGCCACTTTGTACCGGCAAGTGGATATAGTTGCAAATGTTTTCATAACGGGCCATTGTGTGCAATACCTCGTCAGTGATGTCTTTTGGGTGCGAGGTTGAAAATCTAATGCGAAGGTCCGGGCTTACCTTTGCTACCATTTCCAATAGCTGTGCGAAGTTGATAACGGTGCCAACCGTCATCTTTTCCATTCTTGCCTTGTTGTTTTCTTCTGCACTCCACTTATAGCTATCCACATTCTGACCCAGCAGAGTTACCTCCCTGTATCCTTGGGCAAATAATCCTTCTGCCTCTGCAACGATGGAGTGGGGGTCTCGGCTGCGCTCACGACCGCGCGTGAAAGGAACAACACAAAACGAGCACATGTTGTCGCAGCCCCTCATGATTGAGATGAAGGCGGTAACGCCATTTGAGTTGAGCCTTACCGGGCTGATGTCCGCATATGTTTCTTCACGAGAAAGAAATGTGTTGACTGCCTTAGCACCATCATCAACCTGGCTAATCAATTGCGGCAGATCTCGATAAGCATCTGGCCCGGCAATCAAGTCCACAATCTTTTCTTCTTCCAGCAGTTTTGATTTGAGGCGTTCAGCCATACACCCGAGGACGCCCACCAATAGCTCAGGCTTCTTCTTTTTCAGTCCATTAATGTGATTGAGTCGGTTGCGAACCGTCTGTTCTGCTTTTTCGCGGATCGAACACGTGTTTAGGAATATCAAGTCGGCTTTTTCTACATCCGAAGTAGTGTCAAATCCTTCCTTTGCGAGAATGGAGGCCACGATCTCGCTGTCGGAAAAATTCATCTGACACCCATAACTCTCGATATATAATTTTCTGGATTTGCCTGTGACATTTTCAGGTGAGACTTTGACTTCACAGGCACTCTCACTCGCTACCGACATCACATCTAAATCCTGAATCAAATTCTCCATGATTTCACAATTAAGGACGCAAATTTAATGGTTTTAGTCTTTTTTAGTGACATCTTGTCATGTTGTGGATCAACATTTTGTTGGAATGGGCCCTATTTGCCGCTATATGCTATTTTTACTCCTTAAATCGTTGAAAAAATGGCAATCGTGAAGTCGTTGAGGGGTTTTACACCCAGAATGGGTAACAACTGTTTTCTGGCCGAAAATGCAGTGGTGGTAGGCGATGTAGCGATGGGCGATAATTGTACAATCTGGTTCAATGCTGTAGTGAGAGGAGATGTTAATACCATCACTATTGGAAACAACACCAACATTCAGGACGGGGCGGTGATTC
>DAORAG010000298.1:0-4209 GCA_035344095.1 Cyclobacteriaceae bacterium
TATCAATAAAATTTAGTCTTCGCTGCAGTACATGTCGTCCCAGCGGAGTAATCGAGTACCCACCTGGCAGAGACTCAATAAGATCTGCGGCCATCAAATGACGAGTAGCCTCATTGATGTTCCTATGAAACAAGTCACTTGTGGACTCCACATCGTTCAACTCAAAGTGAGCCGAAAGTTTGTTCCTGACCTCCCCCATCGGCAAAACATTTCCGCCAGCCAGGGACGACAACAACGGCAACATCAAAGCTTCAAAATCGGGAATGGACATTATCCAAGTTAGCTATCTTCATTTGGACTTAAAAGAAAACAAACGTCCCTGCGGAATTCAAAGAGGCGTCTCTCGCGACAGTGCTTCGGACCTAGCAATGCCTTTGTCGGTAATAAAATTGCCACTGGTTTCATCCCAATCCCGGATCACCAGACGCTCGCCCTCTTTTGTAATAACAAAAAGTTCAGCCACCCGGTAGCGCAATTCGTCTCCATAATAACTTTCTGACACAAGACATTTAATGCGTAGTCCTGTTGCTTTGTGAAGTAACACCTCTTCCGTTATCCTATGTACAGCATCACGGTCCTGGTGTTCCGACAGCAAATATTCCGGAGGCGTATAGGCAAGAAATTGGCTCCGATCAAAGGCCGATTGGCTGTCGTTGTCGGTCATTATCTCCTTAAGACCGATCGATACCAAAACCTGCACTAATGATTTACCCAGCATGGTGAAGCAGTTAAATGTGATAATCGCGGTGGTGCCGGTCAGCTAGTCACCTTCACGATGTTGAAAACACTTACCGCTCGCATCGGACGTCAGTCGCTGGCACTGCTTTCCCTCCGAGGTGGTGCCTGCACACCTGACTTGTTTCTGACCTGTGGTCGAGCTGGGCTTGCACACTCCACATGCGGTTTTGCCTTCCGCCTTTGCCGTACTTAAGGCAACCGCGTGTGCCGTTTTAGAATACCGACAATCGGCCGTATGGTATTTGTCTCCATCCGCGGTCACATAGACCATCGCCCGTGTCTCCGCGATGCCGTTCGTTTCAGCCTCAGTCGACATCGATGATTCGGAAACACCTTCATTCTCATCTGGCACGTCATTGTGTGTCTGATCATCATCGCTGGCAGGTAGCGTGGTCACTGGTCTCGACTCCTCTGATGAATTAGACTCAGATGTCGAGGGTTGTGCGCAGGCCAGGCATCCAGCCATGAGCCCTGCAAAAAGAATTCTTGTCTTCATCATGTCCTTTGTGCGTCACACGAAAATAACAATTTGTAGAGAGCAAGTCGACTGTTTTTAAGTTCGGCAACGAGGATCGTCAGTTCGTTGCACTTCATTAATTTTACCAGTCAACTTATATGAAACCGATAACTCTCACTAATAGTCAAGCCAAAAGCATTATTGTCCATGCCGCAGGGCTGGCCAAACGAGGTCAATTCGGAAAGGGAAAAGATGCAGTACAAAAAACGATAGACCATCTTGGCTTTGTGCAGGTGGACTCCAATTATACCGTAGAACGTGCACATCATCACATGATGTACGCCCGTGTGCCCAACTACAAAACCGAGTGGCTGGAGGAGCTACAACAAGATGGGCACATCTATGAATTCTGGACGCGTGACTCAGGCTTCATGCCCATGAATGAATTCCGTTTTTCGATTCCTATTCACGATACCTATCGTGCAAAGTGGAAAGACTTGCCGCGACCTGAGCGTAACCTGATGAATCAAATACTGGACCGCATCGGGCGAGAGGGACCCCTGCGTGCCAAGGACTTTGAAAACGACCGCGTAACAAAAAACAAAGGGTGGTGGGACTGGCGTCCATCCAAGGTGGCATTGGAGCGACTGCACCTGACGGGGCAACTGCTTGCAACACGACAGCGCGACTTTCACAAACTGTATGACCTCACCGATAACATCGTACCCAGCGACATCGACCGGACCAAACCTGATATGGCAGAACTGGCTCGTCACCTTATCTATCGCTCGTTGCGCGTACTCGGTATTGCCTATGCCAATGAAATTGCATGGAGCGGCCGCCTGGTGAAGCCACCAGTCAAAGAGGAACTTAAGAAGATGGTTGATGCAGGTGAGGTTTGTCAGGTGACGGTTGACGGAGTAAAAGGTCCACTCTACATGCTTCCTAACTACCAAAAGAAAAAAGTGATGCCAGCGGGTGATGTGTTCATCCTTTCACCGTTCGATATAATTAATGTTTTCAGGCGGAGACTGAAAGAATTCTTCGACTTTGACTATCAGGTTGAGTGTTTTGTGCCAGAACCTAAACGTAAGTATGGGTATTTCTCTCTCCCCATTCTTGCCGGTGACACCTTTATCGCAAGGATGGATTCCAAAGCCGACCGTAAAAACCAAACGCTGATCATTCACAACCTTCACTTTGAGCGGGTGAAGATGTCTGGCGCAATAACGCAGCAACTTAGCGATACAATTGAGGCGTTTGCCCGGTTTAACGGCTGCAACCAAATATCTCTTGTAAAAACCAACAATAAAGTTTTTAAGAAGTTGCTTTAAGTAGCTGGGATTTGTTTTGGCTCTCGCAGTGAATTAAACGGCCATGTTCAAAATAAACTGAGATCACCTTGGCCTTCCAACCATTCCCACCGGATTGGTGTCAAAGCAATAAACCTGGTTAACATGAAGAACATCCGATCATTCCTTTTTATACCGCTGTTGGCAATTGCCCTGGTCTGCTGCGACAAAGAAACGCTCACGAATGCCCGGGGTTGTGTAGCAGTAAAGTACGTGACTGGTATCTGTGGCAATGCCGTCCTGCAAATTGAGAACCCTTCCTACTTTGGATTGGGTGAAGACGTTGATGGTTATGAACATGTCTTTCTCGCTACGCTGGAGTGCTTTACTGACCAGCAGCCGCTGGAAGGTAAATCTTTCCTTGTAGAGCTCGACCCATCCGACTTCAACGACCAGTGCGCGGTGTGCCTGGCCATGGTGGCTTACACGGGTTCAAAAAAGTACAACGTGAGGATTCATCAGCAATGTGATCCAATTGAAGAATAAGGTAAGACTAATACTGTCTTACCGCCCTTTTGCCCAGTCAGGTATGGGTTGATCCGTGCGGGTCCAACTGATATCATCACTGGTGCTCTTGAAGGTGACGCTGGTTATTTTGTTCTTGGTTCGCATGAAGACCAAGAAGGAAGGCCCTTCATCAAAAAAGAATTTATCCTTACCCGGTCTATAGTCGGGGTTGCTCAACCTGCCTCAAATTCAAAAACTAAAACCGGCAGGGAATTTGTGTAAATTGATCACACAAATCACCCTATGAAAAACTTACCTTCTCTTGTCTGTATGGTACTCCTCACCCTGCCCGTGCTGGTGCGCGCGCAGGAGGAATCCTTCCCCTGCGAATGTTGTAACACCGACCTGAAGCAACTGTTCCAGGGAAAAACGCTACCCTCACTGTATGTACATGCGTGCAATGGTCCGGGACTTTCGCTATTGTCTTCATCGTTCTTAAAAGCCAGCGGCCCAGCGCCAAAAATCATTGAGTATCCTAACGATCCGCCCGATGATGCTGCATACGTAGAATGGACTTGTCGCTATTCGGCAGGCAACCTGATGGACGAAGACCCAACAACAGCCTGGGTAGAAGGTGTGGATGGGTATGGCGAAGGTGAAGTCATCTTTGCGCCCTGTCTGGATTTAAACAAGCCGGTGGAGATATGGGCAGGCTATGGAAAAAGCAGTGCGATCTTTGCAGCCAACTCAAGACCAAAAAGAATTAGAGTGATCGTGGTGAGCGCGAAGTATGCGGGTGCTTCGCAATACGGAACCAATTACTCCGACCTTCAGGCGGTAGCAGAACAAGAGGTGACGCTAAAAGATCTCAATGGATACCAGACGTTGCCCATCCCCGCCTTCAAAAGAGAAGCTTACTACTGGGCTGAACAAGGACAGTCCCGCGACTTCGATTACTTTCTTGCCATAGAGATAGTTGACGTGTATAAAGGAGCTAAGTACGCGGATACCTGTATCAGCGAAGTGAGGAATCGATAGGTTTTGGATTTTCCGTCAAAGTTAAAAGTTGACGGTAACTCTGGCCCAGCCTTCGACTTTCTCGTGACCGTGAACTTTTGCAGGAATCCAGGCGGGGCCGCGCTTTACAATCTCAATTGCCAATTGATCCAACTCTGGAGTCAGTTTTTCATCCAGAAGAAAATCAGTGAGCACACC
>DAORAG010000299.1:0-4208 GCA_035344095.1 Cyclobacteriaceae bacterium
CGATGACGGAAGATGTGGGAATCTGGCATCCACAAGAAGGTGTCTTTACGGGTCACTACAAACCCACAGAACCTCAAAAGGTGAATCGCATAGGGCAATTGCGTCAAGGTGTGGTAAAGGTCATAGAGGACGAAAGATATACTCCCTCGCTCTCTCGAAAATACACGGTGGCTGATATGTGTACAGGATTCGGTGTAGCCCAGGCAGTGAAACACTATTATGATCTTTGGCGAGGAGACATCAAAGGAAAGCGGGCGGTGGTGCAAGGTTGGGGCAATGTGGGTGCGGCAGCAGGCTTTTATCTTGCTCAAATGGGAGTGAAAGTGGTCGGTATCGTCAGCAGAGAAGGCGGCCTTATCAACCAGGCTGGATTCTCGGCAGAAGAAATCTCGGAACTGGTGCTCAATAGACAAAACAACAAACTTGTTTCTCCAGATCTTTTGCCCTTTGATATCGTGAATCAGAAGATTTGGGATTTAGAATTTGAAATATTTATCCCTGCTGCCGCCAGTCGACTAGTGACAAAGGATCAAGTGGATAGGATGATTGCTTCTAAACTCGAAGTTTTCTCTTGCGGTGCTAACGTCCCGTTTGCTGATCCTGAGATCTTCTTTGGACCAACGGGTTTATATGCAGATAAAAAGTTCTCTGTTATACCGGACTTTATCGCCAATTGCGGAATGGCCCGGGTCTTCGCCTACTTTATGGAGAGTGAAGTGAGCATGGATGATGAGGCCATCTTTCAGGATATTTCGAATACAATCAGAAAGGCGCTTGAAAAAGCGCATAGCGTAAACCCTGACAAAGAGGGTATTGCACAAGCATCATTTGAAATTGCGCTGAAGCAGTTAGTATAAATTACTGTTAGTGATGCACAGCGAAAAATGGATATAGCACCAGATAAGCTGCAGCTCCCGCGAAATACCCCAGTAAAGCCAGGAGAGATATCTTTTTCAGGTACCAGATAAAGTCTATCTTTTCCATTCCCATCACAGCGACACCAGCTGCTGAGCCAATGATAAGCACGCTGCCGCCAGTACCGGCACAATAGGCAAGATATTCCCAAATCATATTGTCAACAGGATATACATCCATACTGTACATACCCATGCTGGCAGCAACCAGTGGTACGTTGTCGACAATGGACGATAGAATACCAATCAAAGTGATAATGATTCGATTGTCCCCAAGTGTTTTATCGAGATAAGCAGCGAATTCGCTCAGGGTACCCATTGATTGCAGTGAGCTCACAGCTAGCAAAATGCCGAGGAAGAACAGCACGCTGGGTACATCAATACGAGTAAGCGCACCTGCTGCGGTATAAGGTCTTTTTTCGGCCTCATCCATGTCGGGGTTTATCAACTCAGACACAACCCACAGTACCCCCAATGCCAGGAGCATTCCAAGATAAGGAGGTAAGTGCGTTACAGTTTTAAAAATTGGAACTGAGATGAGTCCACCAACACCAACAAATAACATAGTTTTAGAACCTCGTATTGGCTCACCAGAACCATGTCCATGACCGGCATGAGCGTCCTGTGGCTCACTTTCATGAGTGCCAAGATCACCCTTCATTGTAAACTGCAGGTAAATCAATGGAATGACCATACAGATTATACTTGGTATGATCAGCGTAGCGATGATATTTCCAGCAGTAATCTGGCCACCGATCCAAAGCATAGTTGTGGTCACATCACCGATTGGTGACCATGCGCCACCTGCGTTGGCAGCTACCACGATCATCCCCGCAAAGAATAATCGCATACTCTTTTTAGGTACCAGCTTACGAATGAGTGATACCATCACAATTGAAGTGGTCAGGTTGTCAAGGATTGCAGAGAGGAAGAAGGTCACCGTACAAATTACCCATAGTAATTTTCTGGGGTTCTTTGTTGTGATCCGGTCAGTGACTACGCGGAAACCCTGATATGCATCCACGAGCTCTACAATGGTCATCGCTCCCATCAGGAAGAAAAGTATTGCTGAGATTTCACTCAAGTGTTCCGCTAGCTGTTCCCCGATATGATGTATCTCGTCAGGAGAGGAAATCGCGTAGAGGGTCCAACAAATAACCCCAGTAAGCAATGCAGAAGCTGTTTTGTTTATTTTGATAGGATGCTCCAGCGCTATGGCGATGTACCCTATTACAAAGAGAGCAATGATTACGATTTCCATATTCTGATTTAGGTCAGAAGTAAATATATGGGAAAATTGATTTTTGGGAGATCAAAAAATCAATTTTTGAGCCTTAAAAAATTGCCAGCGGTAAGTTTCCCTTTTGAACCAGGAGTCTAGACGTGCTTGTAATCAAACAGGCCCTCATTTAATAAATTCAAGGCCTTTTCCTTGTGAGTGGTATCTATTAGTAATGAGATATTGTTCCTGCTTCCTCCAAAAGAAACCATTCTGACTGGAATTGATCCAATGCTATTAAAAATGAGTTTCAGCACATCTCGTTTTGTAGCCAGCTTATTCCCCACTATACAAATGATCGTTTGATTTTCATCAACTTCGATAGTGCCCAGTTTTTCAAGCTCTTCACAAATGGGTTTGATCGAGGTCATATCATCTATTGTCACCGACACGGCCACCTCTGAGGTTGAAATCATATCGATTGAGGTGTGGTGGTTTTCGAATACTTCAAAGATTCGCCTCAAAAAGCCATACGCCAAAAGCATTCGGGAGGACTTGATTTTGATGGCGGTAATATTGTCTTTCGCTGCGATAGCTTTGATCTCTCCTGATTCACTCGTATCACTTATGATTGTGCCTTGCGCTTTTTCATCCATTGTGTTTTTCAGGCGCACCGGCACCTTATATTTCTGAGCAGGCACAATCGTGGAAGGATGAAGAATTTTTGCGCCAAAGTAAGCCAGCTCAGAAGCCTCGTCAAACGTGAGCTCTGATATTGGAAAAGTCTTCTTCACAATCCTCGGATCATTGTTATGCATCCCATCAATGTCGGTCCAAATCTGGATCTCGTCAGCTCTGACAGCAGCGCCTATCAATGAGGCAGTATAGTCACTACCACCACGCCTCAGGTTATCAATTTCATTTTTGTGATTTCTGCAGATATAGCCCTGTGTAATCAGGATGTCATACTTTTCAAGTGACTGAATCAGTGGACGAAGTCGTTCACCAATTTTCTCGAGCTCAGGTTCACCATCTGCATCAATTGACATAAAATGTAATGCGGGCAGCATGGTGGACTTAACGTTACGTTCGTTCAGATGTGTGAAGAACAGTTCTGTTGATATAAGCTCACCCTGTGCCAGCAGCTCTCGTTTTGTCCTATCATTGAACTTGCCGGCAGCGAGCAGTCGAATGAGGCTAAAGTGCCTGCTAACAATTTCTGCTCCTACTGTGCTGTACGAGTCGCTGGAGAACAGTGCTTTAATAAAAGAGTGGTAGTATACTTCCAGTTCGTCTATTTTGGCACCTGCGGCATCAGTGTCCCCGCTCGCCAGTGCGTCACCAATCTCAACCAGTGCATTGGTGGTGCCTGATAGTGCAGATAATACCACCACCTTTCGCCCAGGTGTGCCGATCACCAGATCAGCTACCTTCTTCATGCGCTCGGGTTTACCTACAGACGTTCCTCCAAATTTTAGAATTAACATTGGTTAATTGGGTGTTTGATTTTGTGGCAAATTTAGCGAACCCACAAACCGATCTCTCGTCACTTTCTTATTAATTTTTATGGATGACTGTTTGAAGGCATTACATTTTTTATAATTTTTATACCTTAAAATCCGTTTCCATCGATTGCAATCATCCTTCACCAATGCAATTCAAGTACAAGATTAACCATCTCCTTAGCCTTCTGCCGGCCGGAGTTTACCCCGAGAGTGTTATTCACCAATTAGAATTTACCTATCAGGTTCCCTCCAGAACCTTCTTTAATGATCGGTATATCTTAATTGACCAGGAGGAGGAGATTCCTTTCGATAGGTTGTCGATCTACGCGGAGATATTTGGAGTAGGGGTAGAAGACCTAATGACCAGAAAACCGGCTTTAACCTAGGTCATCAAATTGGCCCAAGTTGACCAAGATCAACTGTAATTGAGGTGGTCTCGCCCTTAGCAACAGCCACATCAGATTCTTTTCCCAGTACTTCCTGCACTTCTCCAGACTCATTGTACTTGACGAAGATCAAATCATAAGTTCCGGCTTCAAGAAACCCTAATGTGGTTTTTTCGGATTTGAT
>DAORAG010000300.1:0-4173 GCA_035344095.1 Cyclobacteriaceae bacterium
GGTAGAACGCCATATGTTATTGGTGGATTGCAAGATGCGCGCGTGAATGGAGTGGTAACAGGCTGCATTACTTGTAACACGGGTTCAGAAGTAGCAGCCAACGCTGACTATCCCATTGAAGTGATTGTGGGGCCGGAGTTTGTTACCGGAAGTACGAGGATGAAGTCGGGCACTGCACAGAAGTTGGTTTTGAATATGATCTCGACTTCGGCAATGATTCAATTGGGCCGGATAAAAGGAAATAAAATGGTGGACATGCAGTTGAGCAACGCCAAACTCATTCATCGTGGAACCAAAATGATAATGGATGAGTTGGGTGTGGACGAGCAAAGGGCGGATCAGCTGTTGAAGAAATTCGGAAGTGTGAGAAAAGCGATAGAGAACGGAAATGCATGAAATTGAACCCCACTACAATTGGCTTCAATATTATGACTCCTCAACAGACGAGCGATCGCCTTTCTTTGGCAAAGAATATAACTACGATCTCTACACGGACACCATCTACGGTTACTATATAGATCCCGCGTGGGATTCCTTCGGCTCAGAAACACTTTACATCAAAATTCTTTATGCGGACTATAATCTGGGATTTACCGTTTTAGAATTTATTGGTGAATGGAACGATACATTGTATAATGATATAATGACATTGAAAAGAAATGTCATTGAGATAATGTTAGCCGAGGGCATCAATAAGTTCATCATCATTGGCGAAAGTATTTTCAATTTTCATGGATCTGATGACTCTTACTATGAAGAATGGTTTGATGAAATTGAAGACGGGTGGATTGCAGCGATTAACTTTCCTGAATTCATTCAGCAAGAATTTAAGAAGTATCATTTGGATGCATACATCAATATGGGCGGCACATTGCAAATTCCTCAATGGAGGACTCTGATTCCGACCAGGTTCTTTGAGCTTATCAGCAAGCTAATTCAGAGAAGACTAAGCTGAGCGCTCGTTACCGGTACGTCAGCCGGCACCAGGTATTTTGCCTTTGAATTCAGTTCTCGACATTCCACACGAGTCCGTCTTAGCTTACCTTTTCTAAACCATCGGCCATGATAACCAAATACGCTGCCCTCAGGTATTTGAGACAAGAGGACGACATCTCTTTGTCTTTCGTCAAATTGACGAAGTAACTGGGTGAAATGGCTATCGGAAAATGTGGAAGCTTTTGGGTTTTGCATATGCTTACGTAAACCATGCAGAAGTTTATCAGGGAAAATGGTGTCTGTCATGATCGGCTCCATCATGAGCTGAAAGGTTTTTTTCCATTCCTGTCCGTGCGACTCTACTTTGTTTCCATGGGCGATGTGCACAACAAGGTGCGCTACCTCGTGAACATAGGTGATTAGGAAGAGATAAGGATCAAGGTCGTGATTGACAGTGATTACGGGTGTCTTGCCTGGATAGCAGGTAAAGTCACCCACCTTGGTTACACGATTTTTTCTGAGCTTGAACTTGAAAGGGTAGCGCTGCCAGAGGCTGAAGCAATAGTATTTGGCGCCTTCTGGCACGTGTTTGTCAAGTACGTCACTGAATTCTGTAGGGGTCATAAAAAAAAGAAGGCTTTAGAATTTCTAAAGCCTCTCCAATCTTTCAGATTGTTTTTTCATTACTGCATGCTGGTAGTATCGCTTGCTACACTGTCTGCTGCTGGTTCCTCCACTGCTGGAGCTTCTTCAGTCATTTCAGTGTTCTCTGTTGATTCTTCGGTAGACTCAGTTTTTCCGCCACCGCAGGCAACAAAGCTAAAAGCGAAACCGCACACCATTAATAATGCGATTAATTTTTTCATAGTTTACAGGTTTTTAAGATTTGGAGGCAAATATACTAGGATAGGTATAGAATAGGGGTAGAAGGTAAGAAAAAATCATTTTTTCCGGAAAAAGAGCCTTATTGGAACCCCATCGAAGTCAAAATTGGCTCTTAGCTTATTTTCCAGGAACCTTTGATAAGGTGGCTGAATGTATTGAGGTAGGTTGCAAAAGAATGCAAACGTTGGCGTTTTAGCCTTTAGCTGAGTTATGTATTTGATTTGAATCATCTTACCCTTCAGGGCGGGTGGAGGGTAACGCGCTATTTCTGGAAGCAACGCGTCATTAAGTTTGGACGTAGGTATTTTTTTTGTCTTGTTGTTGTAGGCCTCAACGGCTTTTTCAATGACTTGAAATATCCTTTGCTTGGTAAGTACTGAGGCGAAAATGATTGGGATATAGGTAGCGGGTGCCAATTTATCCATCATTTCCTTCTTAATCTTGTCAGCGGTTTTGGTATCCTTTTCTATGAGGTCCCACTTGTTGACCATAATCACGATACCCTTTCCCTGCTTTTGTGCCAGGTGAATGATATTAATGTCTTGTGACTCCAGACCGCGCTCTGCATCGACCAGGACGATGCAAACGTCACTTTCTTCAAGTGCTTTGAGTGATCGCAAAACGGAATAAAACTCAATGTCCTCGGTGACTTTGCTCTTTTTCCTTATTCCCGCAGTGTCTATCAGGATGAAATCATTCCCGTACATTTTATATCGGGAGTGGACAGCATCGCGTGTAGTTCCCGCCTCATCCGTCACAATGCTCCTTTCTTCACCCAATAGCACATTGAGAAAGGACGATTTTCCGACATTCGGCCTGCCAACGATTGCAATTTTTGGTATGCCCTTATCCGGATCCTCAACGCCTTCACTTGCAAATGTTTTGACCACTTCATCAAGCAGTTCTCCTGAGCCACTACCGTTTTCGGATGACAGTGGATAGACTTCGCCCAATCCAAGTTCATAAAATTCGGCAGCCAGCGCGGTTTTATCGGGGGTGTCCACTTTGTTGGCAGCCACAAAGACAGGTCGTTTTGAGCGCCTTACCAGGTTGGCGAATTCTTTGTCGTATCCTGTAAGCCCTACCCTGCCATCAACCATAAAAATGATAGCTGTGCAATCTTCAATGGCAGCCTCTACCTGTTTTCGGATTTGAGATTCGAATTTGTCGTCTGAACCCGTTACATATCCTCCCGTGTCAATGACCGTAAAAAACTTTCCAGACCATTCGGCATAGCCATAATGCCTGTCTCGAGTTACACCAGGCACATCATCCATAATTGCCTCTCTCTTTTCAACCAATCGATTGAAGAAAGTCGATTTGCCCACGTTTGGGCGTCCTACAATTGCTACTATGTTTGCCATCAGTCTGTATAACCAAATTCTTTTAGCCTGCCCTTTTGCTTTCGCCAGTTGTCCGCCACCTTCACATGGGTCTCCAGAAAAACCTGTTTGCCAAAAAATGTTTCCAGGTCCTTTCGTGCTTCAATGCCAACTTTCTTCAACGAAGATCCCCCTTTTCCGATAATAATCCCTTTTTGTGAGTCACGCTCAACATAAATGATGGCGCGTATTCTGATGATCTTTTCCTCTTCTTTGAATGATTCTATGCCTACTTCAGTACTATAGGGAACCTCTTGCTCGTAGTTTAGAAATATTTTTTCACGAATGATCTCAGAGGCAAAGAAACGTTCACTTTTATTCGTGAGATCATCCTTGGGGTAATAGGGAGGATGTTCGGGTAAGCGCTCACGAACCGTTGAAAGTAGCTGTTCAACACCCTGTCCCTTGATTGCAGAAACGGTAATTATTTGCTGAACAGAGAGATTTTTCTTCCAGTACTCAATTTTGTCCTCTAGTTGTGAGCCCTTGGCAAGGTCAATTTTGTTGATGACCAATATGATTGGAGTCTTGATTTCGTTGAACCTCGCCATCAGTTGTTCATCATATTTCTCACCAAGCTCAACCACTAATAAAATCAAATCAGCATCCTCCAAAGAAACCCGTACAAAGTTCATCATGCTTTTGTGCAGCTCGTATTTGGGATCCAATAGCCCGGGAGTGTCAGAGTACACAATCTGGAAGTCCTCCCCGGACAAAATGCCCATAATTCGGTGCCTCGTTGTTTGTGCCTTGGCCGTAATAATGGATAAGTTCTCGCCCACCAACCTGTTCATCAAGGTAGACTTGCCCACGTTGGGTTTGCCAACGATGCTTACAAAACCGGCTTTATGAGGGTTGGACATGATTAAGTAAGGCTCTAGCTGAAATATAAAAAAAGCGACCTTACTAAGGCCGCTTTTTTAGTAGCGGGGGCAAGACTCGAACTTGCGACCTTTGGGTTATGAGCCCA
>DAORAG010000301.1:0-4159 GCA_035344095.1 Cyclobacteriaceae bacterium
GGCCGATCAGGGACTTCTTCATGGTCATCCTCCGGTTCTGCTTATCTGAATCCTACTTGCGCATAGACCAGCTGTTGGACGCAGCCAAACAAACAAGCGCAGATGCAATTCATCCGGGCTATGGGTTTTTGTCAGAGAATAAGACTTTTGCCGAAGCAGTAAAAAAAGCAGGACTTATCTTTATCGGCCCTTCTCCCGAAGCAATCGAGATCATGGGAAGTAAACTCGCGGCAAAAGAAGCTGTTGCGAAGTTTGATGTCCCGCTGGTTCCAGGAACTGCTGAATCAATTACCGATACCAAGAAGGCAAAACAAATTGCAAAAGAGATAGGCTATCCCGTTCTGATTAAAGCAAGCGCTGGTGGTGGTGGAAAGGGAATGCGAATCGTTGAAAAAGAGGCTGAATTTGAAGAGCAGATGGATCGCGCTATCAGCGAGGCAAAATCTGCGTTCGGTGATGGCTCCGTATTCATTGAAAAATTTGTTAGCTCACCCAGGCATATTGAATTTCAAATCTTTGGTGATCAACATGGCAACATAGTGCACCTCTTTGAACGAGAGTGCTCCATTCAAAGACGTCACCAGAAAGTGGTGGAAGAAGCTCCTTCTTCCCTGCTTACCCCTGAATTGCGTGCAACCATGGGTGAAGCTGCGATCAACGTAGCCAGGTCGGTTGGCTATTATGGAGCAGGCACGGTGGAGTTTATCATGGATGAAAAGAAGAATTTCTACTTTCTCGAAATGAATACCCGCCTTCAGGTTGAGCATCCGGTCACCGAAGAGATTACTGGTCTTGATCTGGTGCAGCTGCAGATTAAGATCGCCCAAGGCGAAAAGATTCCATTCAAGCAGCAAGACTTATCCATCAATGGTCACGCGATTGAAATTAGGGTTTACGCTGAAGATCCGGCTAACAACTTCCTTCCAGATATCGGCACACTACAAACCTATTCAAGACCACAAGGTCATGGCATCCGGGTTGATGATGGGTTTGAACAGGGAATGGCGATTCCATTCTATTACGATCCGATGATCGCCAAAATGATCTGCCACGCTGAAAACAGGGAGGCCGCTATTCAGAAAACGATTCGGGCCATTGACGACTATGAGATCACGGGCATTGAAACCACATTGGGTTTCTGCAGGTTTGTGATGGAACATAAAGCATTCACCTCAGGCGACTTTGACACCAAGTTTGTCGAGAAATACTTCAAACCGGAACTTCTGAAACGAGAGGGCTCAGAAGATGAATTGGAACTTGCTGCCGGAATTGCAATTCATATTTTGGAGCAATCGAAGGCAAATCAGGAAGTTGTGACGGCAACCAACGGCACCACAAGCAAGTGGAAGAAAAACAGGCTCTAAGGAATGGCTGAAATAAAACCCATCCGTGCTTGGCGTTACAATGATGCTCTGGCCCAGAACATAGATTCACTGACCTCTCCTCTATTTGATGTGGTATCTGAGAAGCAGCGTGAAGTGCTTTACCTGAATCCCTACAACAGCATTCATCTATCCGTGCCCATGGGCGAAAATCCAGCTATCGAGGCGGCCGCCCGGCTCAATCACTGGAAAGAAGAGGGCGTTATTACGCAAGATAAATTACCCGGCATCTATGTGTACTACCAGTACTTTACGCTTGCCGGCTCAAGTAAAGAATACATCCGAAAAGGTTTCATAGCCCATGTAAAGGCATACGATTGGAGCGAAGATATCATCCTGCGGCACGAAAACACGATGCCCAAAGCAGTGAATGATCGAATTGAACTCCTTGACAAACTTCAACTGCATGCAAGTGCCACTCACGGATTGTATACCGATGATACTCACTCATTGGAGAAATTCATGGATGAAGCCATTACCAATCCCATTTATGAAACCGAAGACTATCAGGGTGTAAGAGATGTGTTGGCAGTAATTCACGATGCTTCTGTGATCCGGAAGTTTATGGAATTGATCGACTCCAAGAAGATAATACTTGCTGATGGACATCATAGATATGAAGGATCGATAGCTTATCGTAAGAATGAGACCGCAAAGAATCCAAACCATACCGGAAAAGAAGGTTATAACTACCATCTGATGTATTTTACAAATACTGAAGCAGATGATTTGCGCATCCTTCCAACACATCGGCTCATCAAAGGGCTACAAAACTTTGATGAAGCGACCATTAGAGAAAAACTTGCTGAGGATTTTATCATAAAACCCGTGGAAGATGCTCATACAATTAATGAGATTATTCTCGGTAAGAAATGGGCATTTGGCCTGCTGTTCAAGGATTCAGCAATCAAAGTGAGACTGAAGCCAGAGGCCCTTTCAAAAATGAAATGGGCTTTTCCGGAGGTGATCAAAGCGCTTGACCTCACAGTGATGCACTACTTTATCATCGAAAAGATTCTGGGAATTCCAGGAAAGGAACAGCGATACTCAAACAATATTGAGTTTGACCGTAGTTTTTCTGATTGCCTGGCCAAGGTGATTAAGAGTGAAGCACAAATGGCGATCATTACACAGGATATCTCCATCGAAGATGTGAAGATGGTATGTGCCAGCGGCTTCACCATGCCACAAAAATCAACTTACTTTTACCCAAAGGTGATTTGCGGTTTTTTATTTAGCTCGATCAAGGAAGATGAATTTCAAACGCCCGCTTATTCTGGCTTCTAACAGTCCGCGTAGGCAATACCTTTTGCAAGAGGTCGGGCTTAACTTCAGTAAAAAGAGTCCGGATGCTGATGAGTCATTTTCACCCGATATGGCTGTAGAGGAGGTTGCCGGTTATCTCGCCCGTAAAAAAGCCGACTCGATATCGGTTGAAGGTAATGAGGTAGTAATCACGGCTGACACCGTTGTCATCCTGGGTCATTTGATACTGAATAAACCAGAAGATAGGTCCGAAGCGATAAGTATGCTTGAGACACTGTCAGGGCAAACACATACCGTAATCACTTCTTTCTGCCTTAAAGACGTCAACTCAACCCAGTGCTTTAGTGATCGAACAGAAGTCACCTTCAATGCACTTGAAAAATCAGACATTGAACATTACGTTGATCATTTCAAACCGTTCGACAAAGCAGGTGCATATGGAGCGCAAGACTGTCTGCCCAAGGGCACCAATCCCTGCTCCACCCTAGAAATGAAATTCCTGGAAAGAATAGGGAGAACTGATCTTGCTGAGAAAACTTTTACCAGTCCCGAAGTCGGAACGGGAATGCGTGCGATCAAGGAAATTAATGGATCTTATTTCAACGTGATGGGATTGCCCATTCATCTTGTGTACGAGCAGTTGGAAAACTATTAAGATAACACTGACTCGTAGATTTTGATGAGCCGGTCGGCAATAACAGGCGCTTCAAACTGCTGAACATACTCCTGCGACTCCTTTATCATTTTCTGCTTCACCGCTGCGTCAGCCATAATCTCATTTATCTGATCCGCCAATGACTGGTCGTCATCAGGATCAACATACCTTGATGATGGCCCGCCTGCCTCCTCAAGACAAGAACCCCGGGCTCCAATTACCGGCACACCAGAAGTGATAGCCTCCACGATGGGAATGCCGAAACCCTCAAACCGCGAAGGGTAAACAAAAACGTCAGATGACTGGTAAATCGCAGGCAAATCTTTGAATTCAGCGTGATGAATAAAACGTACCCGATCTGATAGTGAGTTATCTGAAATGAACTTATCCAATTCAGCTTGATAAGCGGTGGACTTTCCAACGAGAACAGCAGAAACTTCCCTGTCAAGTTTCAATAGCGCCTTCAGTACCAGCATCGCATTCTTCCTTGGCTCGATTGTCCCGATACTTAATACGAATTTCTCAGGAAGTGAATATTTGGCTTTTACTTCGGCAAGTTGTCCGGAGGAAACCCGATGCTTGAAAATGGAGTCACAGCCCTGGTATACTACTTCTATTCTTTTTTCATCCACGTCCATGATTTCCTGTAGGTCCCTCGAAGTTTGCTCACTGATAGCAATAATTTTGTCAGCAGACTCACAGGCGTTCCTGAGCTTCCTTTTATAAATCTTCGCATCAATCTTCCCGTACAAATCAGGATATCTCATAAAAATCAAATCATGAACAGTGACAACCGTTTTGAGACCTGTTGGCTTGGTAACAGGTAATTCATTGCTCAGTCCATGCAATAGATCAA
>DAORAG010000302.1:0-4132 GCA_035344095.1 Cyclobacteriaceae bacterium
GAAATTTCTGAAGACATTGGCGGGACATTCCAATGTTTCTATGGCGCTGACCGTGGCAAAAAACTTGCTGTGTGAGGAGGTGGGTGAGAAAGAACTTGCACGTATCGTTGAGCAGACGGTGTTCTTCGATGTTCCTGTCGTACAGGTTGAGGATAATGTGTATTCACTGGAATTATTTCACGGGCCGACTCTGGCCTTCAAGGATTTTGGAGCCAGGTTTATGGCATCACTACTGGGGCATTTTTCGAAAAGTGAAAAAGAGGAAATTACTGTACTCGTTGCTACGTCAGGGGATACAGGTAGTGCAGTAGCTCACGGCTTTCATAATGTGCCGGGTGTTCGCGTATTTGTGTTGTACCCGTCAGGGAAGGTAAGTGACCTTCAGGAAAAACAGTTTACCACACTGGGGGACAACATCACGGCATTAGAAATTAATGGCACATTCGATGATTGTCAGCGGCTGGTAAAGACCGCCTTTCAGGATGCTGAACTAAAGTCAAAACTGGTGTTGACCTCTGCCAACTCAATCAACATTGCCAGACTGATTCCGCAGTCGTTTTATTATTTCTTTGCGATGGCACAGCTTGATGATAAAGGACCGATAGTATTTTCGGTTCCCAGTGGAAACTTTGGTAACCTCACTGGGGGAATTCTGGCGTGGAAAATGGGTTTGCCGATTCACCAGTTCATAGCATCTACCAATGTCAACGACATCGTTCCTTTTTACCTCAACAACGGGCAGTTCACCCCACGTCCTTCAATTCAAACCATCAGCAATGCAATGGACGTTGGCAATCCCAGCAACTTTGCAAGAATGCTTCACCTCTTCCACGATGATTACCATGAAATGTCACAAATGATAAAGGGTTATGCCTTTACGGATGAACAGACCCGCGAGGCGATGAAGACAGTAGACAGGGATGCCGGGTATACTATGGATCCACACGGTGCCGTAGGTTATCTCGGGCTAAAAAGATATCAGGATTCCAACCCGGTGAACGGTGTCTTTCTGGAGACTGCCCATCCCGGAAAGTTCAGGGAGGTGGTGGATAAGACATTGGGAAGAAAAATTGATTTGCCTGAAAGGTTAAGTGCCCTGGTTACGAGACAAAAGAAGTCAATTGAGATGAGTTCTGTGTTTGAAGAATTTAGAGAATTCCTACTGAAGCATTGATCACTTCCAACCCTGGTCCCCGAGCAATGGGACAAATGCAAAATTATCAAACTCATCGCGCACAGGCTTACCATTTTTTAAGGTGATGCGTACCATTTTTTGACGCTCTCTGTCGCCTACAGGGATCACCAATATTCCTCCCTCTTTTAGCTGTTTTATGAGGTCTTCCGGTATCACTGGAGCACCGGCTGTTACCAGTATTTTATCAAAGGGCGCTTTTGAGGGCATGCCTTTTGAGCCGTCTCCAAACGCGAAATAGGGGCTATAGCCTAATTTGGGCAAAAATGCCCTGGTACGCTCAAAAAGTACCCTGTTGTATTCTATGGTGTAAACATTGGCGCCCATTTCCAGTAGAATACAGGCCTGATAGCCCGAACCGGTGCCTATTTCAAGGACCTTGTCTCCGGGCTTCACCATCAGCTTCTCGGTTTGGAAGGCAACAGTGTACGGCTGAGAAATGGTCTGCCCTTCGCCAATGGGAAAGGCCTTGTCTTCATAGGCATGGATGAGCAGGGCATCGTCAAAAAAGGCGTGTCTGGGTACCCGTCCGATGGCCTCTAAAACCCGCTCGTCCTGTATGCCCTTTAAACGCAGTTTTTTGACCAGTTTATTTCTCAGGCCTCGTTGCTTATAGTCGTCCTTTACCATGAAAATTTGTCGCAAAAAAGGCCAATTTTTCAGGTTAAACAAAGTTTTAGATTTTTTGTAGGAAAATTGAAACCGAAGCGGCTATCTTAGGGTTCTCTTTAAACACAGTCAATAAGCTTTTTGCCATAGCGTTACACTGTGTGAACCTGACCCTTCACAGTAGGAGTGGTATCCCCACTAACTACTGGATGGTCAGGTGAGAAATCAACAAAAAACCTCAAAATCAGCTTGATTTTGAGGTTTTTGTTCTTTTGGCCTCTAGTACCCGAGTATTACGAAGGGTGCCCAATAGTAAGGCGCAGCGTACGTTTTTTCCTGGATCATGCTTCGTTTTGCAGCGCGTAAAGACCCTGCGAAATCCCGGCTATTTCCGCTCAATAAAAAGCCATAAAAATCAGTCATTAACTTCGATGTTGAGGCGTCTGCGACATTCCAAAAAGAGACAATGATACTCCTTGCACCAGCGTACACCAACGCTCGGGAAAGTCCGATTACTCCTTCTCCTTTTGATATCTTTCCGAGACCAGTTTCGCACGCTGAAAGGGCTACCAAATCGGCATTAAGTTCAAGGTTATAAATTTCTCCAGAGTACAGATTACCATCTTCACTATCACCCTGACTGAGAAAGATTCGAGAGAGTTCCGGATTCTCTTCATCAACAATACCATGGGTAGCAAAATGTAGGAAACGGTAGTCCTTTATTGAACCTGATTTGATCTGATCTTCATCGGCCTGGTCTTTCAGTAGTTTTTGACTTTTTAAGTTACGGGAGGAAAAGAGCTGCTCAATTTCGTTCACTTCCACTTCAGTACCAGGCAGTGTGTTCAGGTTGGTGGTCGGATTGAACTCTACGGGTGCGCAGAGCAGAATGGAGGGGCTTGCACTGCGACCTTCCTCGTCAACATTTTTCTGTAAAATCAGGCCAGCTGAGAACTCATAACTGATGCTGTATTGATTGAGCATATAGGGTAGTTCGCTGTATTCGGTTATGTCTTTGACAGGCCCTGTAAAAAGAGCTTCAAATGGGATAACGCCCATCCTTCCTGTTGGAATGATCACGAGGTTGCCAATTCCTTTCGGGATTTTGGGCAGGATTGCTTCCGACAATTTTTTGGCTGTTGATTTATAAATGTTGATCTCGTTGTAGAACAGACTGTTCCGTAGGCCTGTTATCTGTTTGTCAAAATCATCGGGTGTTGCCCGATCTTCAATGTTGTATTTGTTGTGTGTGATGACGAATGTATAAAGTCGGTTATTCTTTTCATCCAAAAAGTAGCTTATCACTGCAGTTTGTGGAGTAAGCTTGGCTTGAATTTGTGAGATAGTTGGTGACGTGGAGTTGAACTTCAGGTTGTAGTATTCGGGAAATTTTTCTTCCAGATTTTTTACAAAGACCTGATAATCGCGGTTGACCTTGAAAAGGATGTCCCTGAGCGATTGCTCTTCTTCAGGAGAAGGTTTTTGTGCGAGTTGCTGATTGCAGTAGGCCGCCAAGGCTTTGAGATACCGCTCTTCTTCCAATAGTTCATCAGGAATGCCAGCAAATGACTTTGCGTTGGAGTCCGAGATCGCGTCTTGTAAAACAGCCGACTTACTTTTTTCAGCGAAGTAGAAAGCCATCTCGCGATATGCTTGTTTTTTCCACGCGTTCTCAGCCAATGTATAAGCAACGCGTACACCATCAGTGTACACCTCGTTGGCCATCACGCCAAGGGCGATTTTGTCACTTTCATTTGTGATTTGATTGCGAAGGTTTTCGACCAGTGTATCACACTTTTTTATTGCATCCATGCTCGACACCAGGTCGGCAAATTTGAGCGTTTTGCCAAAGTGCCTGGACTCAAAAGCTTGCGCTTTAAAGAGCAGAGAATAGAGGAGCACATTACCATTATAATAGTTGTCGACAGGCGGGTTTACCATTACATCACTATTGTCGAATCCACTAATGTTCGCCTGTATCGCCTGTTGATACAACTGCAAGGCTTCGTCATATTTCCGCTGCGATACCTTAATGTTGCCGATGGCATTAAGCGTAGATGCAATATCAGGATGGCGTACACCGTAGCTATCGCGATACATCTTCAAGGCCCTGTTATAGTATCCTTCCGCAGCAGTAGCATCACCCATGCTCAAATAGGTGCGTCCAAGGTTAGAAAGTACAAAGGCTTTAGATGGATGGGGCTGCGTGTATACTTTGTCCCAAATGGACAAAGCCGTTTCCAAGCTATTCACCGCATCTCCATAGAATTCAAGTTCCCGATAGATCACACCAAGGTTTGTGTTCGCGATGGCAATCTTTGGATGCGTTGC
>DAORAG010000303.1:0-4131 GCA_035344095.1 Cyclobacteriaceae bacterium
TTACCATTTCACCAGCATGAAATTTCTTCGATGCCTCGGTCTTCTCACCCAGCATCACAGCCACCTGTGGCTTTCCATCTACGTTGGCCGCAAGCACCATCAGCATGTCGTCAAACTGATTTCTCAATGCATAGGCGATATGTTTCAGCGCATCAGCGTTGGGCACATCAACTTTCTCAATGATTGTCAATAAGCCATTTTGCTTTTGTGCCCTGGATGCCAATTGATCTTTTAATGTTTTTGCCTGCTGCTGGTGAAGTGCTTCAATTGATTTCTCCAGTTTGTGCTTTTCTTCAAGCAGATTCTTAGTGGCAAGAACAAGGTCCTTCGGATTTTTAAGCAGTGAACGAACTTCTTGAAGCAGGTTCATTTCTGAATTGATATAACTCTCTGCACCTTCAGCCGTCACCGCTTCAATTCTGCGAACGCCTGCGGCTACAGAACTTTCAGATACAATTTTAAACAACCCAATTTGCCCTGTCGATGGTACGTGCGTTCCTCCACAGAGTTCGACAGAGTATTTGGGATCGAAGGTGATCACACGCACAAAGTCGCCATATTTTTCACCGAAGAGCGCCATAGCACCCATTGATTTGGCTTGCTCTATAGGGACGTTGCGTTTTTCATCCAATGAAATATTTTCACGAATCTTCTGATTCACAATCTCTTCAACTTTGCTTAGCTCCTCAGCAGTCATAGCAGAGAAGTGTGAAAAGTCGAAGCGAAGAATCTTATCATTTACCAATGAGCCTCTTTGTTCGACATGACTACCAAGCACCTGACGCAATGCTGCGTGCAACAAGTGAGTGGCAGAGTGGTTATCCATTGTCAGGTAACGTTTGTGTGCGTTCACTTGTAGTCGGAAATCCGCATCCAGGACGGAGGGAAGTTTTTCGGCATAATGGATAATCAGTTCATTCTCCTTTTTGGTATCGACTATAAAAACCTTTTCATCTCCCTGCTGAATAAATCCTGTATCGCCCACTTGCCCTCCACTCTCAGCATAGAAAGGTGTCTTCTCGAAAATCAATTGGTATAGCTCCTTATTCTTTTGCTTAACACTTCTGTAGCGAAGCAGCCGGCTGGTAATGCTCAGATTTTCATAGCCGACAAACTCAGGCTTGTCACCATCTGCCACTGTTATCCAATCACCGGTTTCTTTGACAGCATCAGCTTTTGAGCGCGCCTTTTGTTTTTCCATTTCGGTTTGGAAGCCCTGCTCATCAACAGATAAGCCTTTCTCTCTTGCAATAAGCGATGTCAAATCAAAAGGAAACCCGAATGTATCGTAAAGCTCGAATGCAAGCTCACCAGAAATGACTTTTCCTTTAAGCTCACCTTGAATAGCCTCAATTCTCTTGAGTCCCTTCTCAAGCGTCCTCAAAAAACCTTGCTCCTCCTCTACAATCACTCTCGTCACGTACTCTTGCTGCTGTTTCAGTTCTGGGAATACCTCCTTCATCTGATCAGCCAACAATGGTACGAGTCGATAGATAAAGGGTTCTTTAAAATCGAGATATGAAAATCCATAACGAACTGCTCTTCTCAATATCCTTCTGATCACATATCCTGCACCCGTGTTGGAAGGAAGTTGCCCATCGGAGATCGCAAATGCTACAGCTCGCACGTGGTCCGCTACCACACGAATAGCAATGTCTTTCTTTTCATTAGCACCGTACTTCGTTCCAGCTTCTGCTGCTATAAAGTCCATCAAAGGCGTGAACACATCGGTATCGTAATTCGAAGTCTTGCCCTGGATAGCCATGCACAACCGCTCGAATCCCATTCCGGTATCCACATGCTTGTCCGGCAGGTTCTCCAGCTTACCAGACTTGAGGCGATTGAATTGAATGAATACGAGATTCCAGATTTCAATTACCTGTGGGTGGTCTTTGTTCACCAATTCCTTTCCCGGAATTTTCTTTACCTCGGCTTCTGGTCTCAGGTCGATGTGAATTTCAGAACACGGTCCGCAGGGCCCTGTATCTCCCATCTCCCAGAAGTTATCCTTCTTACTTCCGTGAATGATTCGCTCTTCACCTATCACTGGCTTCCACAACTCAATGGCTTCCTCGTCTACAGGTAGGTTCTCCGATTTGTCTCCACCAAACACGGTAGCATAAAGTCTGTCTTTTGGAAGTTTGTACTCTTCAGTCAATAGCTCCCATGCCCAGGCGATGGCCTCCTTCTTGAAGTAATCTCCGAAGGACCAGTTGCCCAGCATCTCGAACATGGTGTGGTGATAAGTATCGAAACCAACATCTTCAAGGTCGTTGTGTTTCCCGCTCACCCTCAGGCACTTTTGGGTGTCGGCTACCCGCTTACTTTTCGGCACTGAATTACCCAAAAAGTAGTCCTTAAACTGGACCATTCCTGAGTTTGTGAACAGCAACGAGGGGTCATTTTTGAGCACCAGCGGAGCCGATGGGACGATCAAATGTGCCTTTTTTTCGAAAAAATCGAGGAATTTTCGCCTTATAGTCCCGGAATCCATCAAAGCCTTTGTTTTTAGGTCTTTTACTACTTCAAATTTTGGCTATATTGTGCGCCTTAAACCGGCAAATTTAGCAGGAATCACACGATTTATATGCCGAAAAAGAAATATTACTACAACCAGAAAACACTGCGATTTGAGCGAAAGAAAATATCAGTGACGAAGGTCGTTGGCTACGGCTTTGGCTACTTGTCATTCGGTGTTTTATTCTTCGTAGGATTACTAGTGCTTCAGAACTATGTGGTAGAGACGCCTTTGGAGGCCAAGTTGCGTCAGGAGAATAATGCTTTGCAAACCCACAAGGAGATTTTGAATGATCGCATTCAAACTGCGAGCGCACAACTTGCTACTCTTCAGGATAAAGACAACGAGCTCTATAAAAAGATATTTGAGATTCCTAGATCTGAAGGCACAGCCTCTTTCACCGGCAATGAAGAGATACTGACAGCGTCCTCACCCGTGTTTATGGGATGGACTGAAAAACTAACCAATCGGTTTGTTACCATTGCCAGGAAGGCACAAAGCAGCAATGATTTTTTTAGGCTGACAACCAGCGTCAGCAAGTCTGATTGGAATAAACTTCAGTCCACTCCTGTATTACAGCCCGTTGAAGGTTTTGATGTAAGTCAGCTCGTATCAGGCTATGGGATCAGAATCAATCCTTTCCACAAGGGAAAGTACCATCATGATGGAGTAGATATTGCCGCACCAAGGGGCGCCAATGTGGTAGCCGCTGGACCAGGCAAAGTGCTTTCAGTTAAGAAGAGCGATCTGCTGGCTGGCTTTGGAAACTATGTGGAAGTGGATCACGGTTTCGGATATGTCACACGTTATGCCCATATGGATGACATCTCAGTCCGGGTTGGTGAAAAAGTATTGAAAGGTTTCAAGTTGGGAACAGTTGGATCAAGCGGAGGATCTATTGCTCCTCACGTTCATTACGAGGTGTCGATCAATGGTACCAATGTTGATCCATTACAATATCTGGTGCAGGGGTTGAATAGTGACGCCTATGCGAAGCTGTTTATAGCAAGCAAGAAAATCAACCAATCCCTCGATTGATGGCCAAGGTTGACTACGTATATAATACCAAGACCTGTCGCTACGAGCCTGTCTTCATGACAAGGCAGATGATCTTTAGAAACATCTTCAGATTTTTAGGGGTATCATTTATGATTGGCGTAGTTGGCTTGTTGATCTTCAACGCGAACTATCCGTCTGTCGATGAGACCATGCTCGCTGCAAAAAACGAATCCCTAAAAAGAGATTGGGAAGTGCTTTACAAGAAGCTCGACAATTCTGCATCAGAGTTAAGTGTGCTTGAACAAACGGATGACAATAACTACCGGGTGATCCTTGATTTGGAGCCTTTGGCACAATCAGTTCGTGAAGCCGGTGTCGGTGGTCGCGAAAAGGAGAATGCTAACATCAAATATGGAATGATCCGTGAAGGCTATGAGAAAGCCCAGAAGATCAAGAACAGGTTGGACATTGAAGAGCAGTCGTTTGCTCAGTTGGACCAGGAGCTCGCTGTAAAGGAAAGAATGTGGGCATCTCGTCCTGCAATTCAGCCGATCAGCAATGAGGACCTCACCTACCTTCACACTACCTATGGAATGCGCAAGCATCCGATACTT
>DAORAG010000304.1:0-4126 GCA_035344095.1 Cyclobacteriaceae bacterium
AACAGTAGACCAGTGCAATGAGGCTGTGACCGAGACTGCGTTGAAGAATGGTTACACCACCATTATCATAGCAGATCACGGAAATGCGGATATCATGATCAATGAGGACGGCACACCTAACACTGCACACACTACCAATCTGGTGCCATGTATTATCGTGTCATCTGATTATCAGGGGAAGGTGGAGGACGGCAAGCTTGGTGATCTGGCACCAACAATTTTAAAACTGATGGGAATCCAGCCGCCAACGGAGATGACAGGTAAAATTTTGATCGAGGGATGAGAGCGGTAGGATTTCTGATTGTTATGCTTTTTGCTGTTGGCTGTGCAAAGAAGACATCTGTCACTGATCCGTTTTTCGAGATTGATCAACTGATTGATGAGCAGATAAAAACGTTAAAGGATACAGGGGCATCGGTTGACAAAAGAGCTGAGGTGGGCGATGCAAAGGATGCGTCAATTTTTGTTCCTGACAGTGCTCAATGGGCCAATGAGCTGGACGCATTTCGGCAGATTAGCAGTATCAATAAACCAATTTACAAAGAGGCCTACCGCATAGAAGATGGATTGGATGACAAGCGAAGCAATTTGAAAATCAGGCGGTTCAGCACAGAGAGGAACATTCCTGTAAAAGTACTTGATGTCTATTATCAGGATAATATTGAAAAGTTGCGCAAAATTGAGGCTGTTATCACAGATCAGAATGCGTTGTTCTTTGCGTCTAAGAAGTTAACGCTTCAATTTGAAGAGCATCAGGAAAAACTATCCTTATCGAGTTATACAATTCAAGGCGTGCAGAAAATGATGTTGCGGGATAGTGTGAACTTCATTATCGAATCGAAAGTCAATTACTGAGTACGGCAGAGTGGCGAAGCGAGACACGGAATCTGGAGAGAATAAACCTAAAATTAACAAAGAGGGCTTCGCCAGGCTGATCGGGATTTTCAGGTTTGTAAAACCTTACCGATCAGTTTTGATTATCGGTATTGTTTGTTTGATGTTGTCCAGCATTACACTACTGTCGTTCCCCTACTTCGCAGGTAAGCTTCTTGATGTAGCTTCCGGAAAGGGTGGGTTCTTTTTGACCAGCATCAATCATATTGCGCTCGCTTTGATCGGCATTCTTCTTGTTCAAAGTGTTTTCTCATTCATTCGTGTCTACACATTTGCCATCGTCAGTGAGAAAACACTTGCTGACATCAGGCTGTCGTTGTACGAGAAGATGCTTTGGCTCCCGATGAAGTTCTTTGACGAGCGAAGAGTCGGAGAGCTCATCAGCCGCATCACTTCTGACGTGGGAACATTGCAAGACACATTTACGGTAACGCTATCTGAGCTGTTGAGGCAGATTGTGGTATTGATTGCCGGCACGGTCGTCATATTTGTGCTCACGCCCAAGTTGACCTTGTTCATGTTGTTGACTTTTCCCCTTTTGGTGCTTGCCGCGCTGTTTTTTGGCAAGTTCATTAGGAAGCTGTCAAAGAAAACGCAGGACCAACTTGCAAGTGCAAATGTTATTGTCGAGGAAACGCTTCAATCTGTAAGTGTAGTCAAGGCATTTACAAACGAGTTGTTTGAAACGCTGAGGTACAAGAAGTCTTTAAAAGAAGTTGTTCGTGTTGCACTACACGCTTCAAAGTACAGAGGGCTTTTTATTTCATTTACAATTTTGGCTTTGTTTGGTGGTATCGTGGCTGTGTCGTGGTATGGTGCCCTGCTGGTACAATCCGGAGATGTTACCGTTGGGGAGCTCTTCTCATTTGTGTTGTATACCACTTTTATTGGCGGCTCCATTGCTGGACTTGGAGATATCTATGGGCAACTCCAAAAATCAATCGGGGCCTCGGAACGCGTACTCGAAATTTTGTCAGAAAGGGATGAACGAGGCAAGGTCGAGAGCGAATTAAAACTGAAAGGTGATATAAGATTTTCCAATGTTGACTTTGCATATCCTACCAGAAAAGATGTTGGCGTATTGCATCAGGTTAGTTTTCACATTGCCCCAGGCGAAAAGATAGCGTTGGTAGGGCCGAGCGGATCAGGAAAGTCTACCATCACCAGCTTGTTGTTGCGATTTTATCAAGGGACGAAGGGTAGTATTCTTGTGGACGAAACGGATATCAATCTTTATCCACTGACGGGGTACCGTTCCAATATTGCAATTGTTCCGCAGGAGGTGATTTTGTTTGGAGGTAGCATTCGTGAAAACATAGCTTATGGCAATCCGGAGGCATCCGATAAGGAGATTGAGGAGGCGGCAACCAAAGCCAATGCCATGGAGTTTATTCAGTCTTTCCCGGAAAAGCTTGACACCTTAGTCGGTGACAGAGGCGTGAAGTTGTCAGGAGGACAGCGTCAACGTATCGCCATCGCTCGTGCAATTCTTAAAGATCCCAAGATCCTCATCCTGGATGAGGCAACGTCATCATTGGATGCTGCCTCGGAGCGGCTTGTGCAACATGCGCTGGAACGACTAATGGAGGGCCGGACAACCATTGTGATTGCACACAGGCTAAGTACCGTACGAAAGGTGGATCGAATACTCGTTGTCAATGAGGGCAGGATTGCGGAATCGGGCACACATTATGAACTAAGTTCACTCAATAATGGTATTTATAGTAACTTGCTAAAGTTGCAGTTTGAGACAGATGAGGCGTCTACAAGGACAAATATTGCGGGATAGCAAGCTCAGGTCTACCATTAGCAGGACAACCATCCTGGGCCTGTTTCTTAAAAACGAACACGCACTTTCGTACTCGGATATTGAACAGGAAGTTGCCACTTCGTTTGACAGAGTAACTGTTTATCGTACACTTAAGACTTTTGTAGACAGAGGCATCATTCACAAAGTTCTAGATGATACTGGCGGCTTAAAGTACGCTCTTTGTAACAATCTATGTTCTACCGAAGAACATCATCACGACCATGTTCATTTCAAATGTGTGCAGTGTGGTCAAACCAGTTGTCTGGACCAAGTAGAGATACCAGTCATCGCATTACCCACCGGATACCGGGCATCAGAGGTAAGTCTTTTAGTGCAGGGAACGTGCTCCACTTGCCGACAAAATTGATTGGTTTCCTTTCGGTCCCGGGCCGTATTTACCCACACGTGTAAGTTTTGTGGATTAGTTTATATTTGCAGCTACGAAACTTTTAAGAGGTGATTACCAGTCTCAAGGAAGAGCGATAATCACCTCTTTTTTACACATAAAATAGCGAAAACGGTCCAAATGCTCCTTTTCTCACTGTTCAGAAATCATAGTCAGGCGGAGACTATTCTTTTCGGAGTGTTTGCGGTTGTTATCATCCTTTTCCTCCTCATCGACCTTGGCGTTTTTAATAAAACCGCGCATAAAATCTCGACAAAGTCAGCCCTGTACCAATCTATATTTTGGGTAATAGTTAGTACAGCTTTTGGCTATCTCGTTTATAGATATGATGACAGTGGGTCCGATGCAGCTTTAGAATATTTTTCTGCTTATCTCACGGAGTATGCACTCTCTGTTGACAACATCTTTGTCATCCTGTTGATCCTAAAATACTTTGCTGTTAAAGAAGAGTATTATCACAACATTTTGTTCTGGGGAATTTTGGGAGCGGTGGTTTTCCGTGGCGTCTTCATTTTTGTTGGCGCGCTGCTGATCGCACAGTTCCACTGGATACTTTATGTATTTGGAGTGTTCTTGATCTATTCAGGTATCAAGATTTATTTTGGTGACAGCGATGAAAAGATAGATCCAGAAAAGAATCCTGTTTTGCGTCTTTGCCGCAAGTACCTGCCGATGACCAAGGATGACATGGGAGGCAAGTTCATTGTGACAAAGCCGCTGATGTTCACTCCGTTGTTCCTTGTTATCGTATTGATTGAGACGACAGACCTGATTTTTGCAGTTGACTCCATTCCCGCGGCATTTGCCATCACACAGAACGAGTTCCTTATTTACACCTCTAACATTTTTGCCGTACTAGGTCTAAGAGCGATGTTCTTTTTGTTGGCAGGAATTATTGACAAGTTTTATCTGCTACAGAAGGGTTTATCGATTATCCTCTTTTTTATCGGTGCCAAGATGTTGCTTGAGATATTCGACATGCATGTGCCGGTCACTCTCAGTTTCTCGGTGATCCT
>DAORAG010000305.1:0-4124 GCA_035344095.1 Cyclobacteriaceae bacterium
GAACAGTCTCAAAAGTCAGCAAATAACCGTCATTGCGAGCAGAGCGAGGCGATCCCCTCGAACCTAAAGAGTCTTCAAGGAGATTACTTCACTACGTTCGCAATGACGGAAATGACTTTTGAGACTGTTCCTATTTTCCATAAATATTGTTCAATATTCCGGCCAGACGAATACCGGCCTCCATCAGTCTTCGCTCAACTGTCTGTAAGTGCTGATATGTATAGTCATAGCCCAACTGACCATCGCCAATATCATAAACGCGTTTTCTCAAAGCCATTGATTCACGGGCCCAATCAAGTACACCCGAGCTTTGCAGTTTATTAACCTCTGTCTTAGGCGGACGATCCAATGCTGCGGCCATTTCCGTATAGCTGAGTTTTGTTTCATCGATGATATCGCTGTCCCATACGCGATGAAGGTTAGAAGATCGTCCCATCCACTTTACTTTGGTGTCATTACCTCCCCGATCGTCACCCGTGCCCACATGCAAAGGTTGGTGAATGTCACCAATTAGATGAATAAGTACCTTGAGGCTCTCCACCTCATCTGTCCTGTCAAGTTTACCCGCTTTCAATTTTTTAACCATCCGGTCAATTGCCTCAATGATATCTCCATTTGGGTTCTTTTCGGTATCGGCATAGCGAGTTCCCTCAGGTACGGTAACCCAGTGCCAGTCGGCCATGTAGTCGTACTTTCTGTTCGACCTGACTTCGTCCATCCAGGTGCCCGCTATGGCCAAAGACTCCCCTTGCAGCAAAGTCGCAAGTTTCTTCTTTGCTTTGCCCGTGAGGTACTGACCGGCAACCTCACCGATCACGCGATGACCCGTAGCTCCCCAGGGATAAGCCGCGGAATAAGAGATGCCCACTACAAGAACGGTAAGTAAAATTTTCGCCATGTGCGAGACTAAAAAATTTGGATTAACCCTTCATTTTGTTCCTGTTAAATTACACTAATTTTGATCGCCCAGAGCCGCAACAAAACCTCCTGCCCATGTCCAAACGACAGGCGTTATTCCTAGACTTCGATATCAAAGCGCAACCTGATGAGGTAACTTGCGGACCAACCTGTCTTCATGCACTTTACCAATACTACGAGGACAAAATTCCTCTAAAGCAGGTGATTCAGGAAGTGCGACAAATCAAAACGGGTGGAACCCTGGCAGTGATGCTGGGTGACCATGCCTTGCAAAGAGGCTACAAAGCGCACATTTATACCTATAACCTCAATGTTTTCGATCCTACCTGGTTCCGGTTCAAATCGCGAAAAATGATAGAGCTTTTGAAGAAACAAATGAGGTACAAAAACCAAAAAAGGAAATTGCTGGTGGAATGTGATGCCTATATCCGTTTTCTGGAAGCCGGGGGCAAAGTGTTTTCAGCTGAACTGAACAAAGACCTGATTTTAGGCTACTTACAACGGTCGATTCCTGTATTGACAGGCTTGAGTGCAACTTACCTTTATGGTACCCCGCGAGAAATCGGTGATACCAATAAATACGACAGCATTAAAGGGGAGCCAGCAGGGCATTTTGTCGTAATCAATGGTTTTGACGAAAAAAGTGATTCTGTGTATTTGGCTGATCCCTTAAATCCCAACCCCCGCAAAAGCCAGTATTATAACGTGAAGTTTGATCGACTGATTAACAGCATTATGCTTGGCATTGTGACCTACGATGCTAATTTGCTAATCATAGAACCGGAGTAGCAGGATGAAACTGATCATAGTAGACAAGCCGAGCCAATGGAACTTTAGCCTACCTGATGTGGAAGTGGTGTCACCAAACGCCTATATTACTTCTCCCATATATCAGTCGGCACGCAATATCAAGGTTTTAAATCTCTGCAAGTCGTATCAATATCAAAGTGAGGGGTATTACGTTTCGCTTTTGGCCGAGGCTAGAGGTCACAAAGTATTGCCTGGCGTTTCCACGATCCAGGATTTTCGTTTCCCTTCCATACTCCGCTACGATTCACAGGACTTCGACAACCTCATACAGGCTGCGTTCAAACATGAGAAGCAGGACAAGGTTGAACTCAATGTATATTTTGGTGCCACGAGAAACGAAGTCTACAACAAGCTCGGGCGACATCTTTTTCAATTGGTCCAGGCTCCTTCGCTCCGCGCTACGTTCAGTAAAAAAACCAAGTGGGTTCTTCAGAGCATCCGACCTGTGAGTCTTAACGAACTTACACCGGATGATAAGCTGCTGCTGGTAAAGGCGGTAGAGCAATACTTCCTGAGAAAGCGCGATTATCGTTCTGACAAAAAGAAATACGATCTCGCCATCCTGGTCAACCCCGATGATAACAACCCTCCGTCCAATGATAGAGCATTAAAGAGGTTTTATCGCGCAGCGCTGGAAACGGGATTCAACGTTGAGTTTATCACAAAGAATGATTTCGACCAACTCATTCAATATGATGCGCTGTTTATAAGAGAAACCACCAACGTCAATCACCACTCGTTCCGGTTTGCGAAAAAAGCGGAGTCACTCGGGCTGATTGTTATTGATGATCCGGTATCCATCTTGAAGTGCACCAACAAAGTGTATCTCCATGAATTGCTTACCGCAAATAAGATTTCTACACCCAAGGCCCATGTGATTACCGAGGACAACTGTGAATCATTGCCTGCCAAAATGGGCTTCCCGTTCATCTTGAAACAACCGGATGGCGCCTTCTCCAAAGGCGTGCACAAGATCAACGACCTGGAACAGTTTAAAAAGATCAGGGAGAGTATGTTCGAAAAGTCTGACCTGTTGATCGCCCAGGAATTTTTACCCACGCCATTCGACTGGCGGGTTGGGGTTATTGACGGGCAGGTGATTTATGTGTGTAAGTATTTTATGGCTTCTGAACACTGGCAGATCGTTAACTGGAATGCCAAGAAGGAAGATTCCCGCGAAGGAAACTTTGAAGCCCTCGCTGTTGATCAGGCTCCGTCAGGGTTGCTAAAGACTGCATTAAAAGCGACTTCGTTGATCGGACGTGGGCTTTATGGTGTGGACATGAAAGAAGTAGATGGAAAATTTTATGTCATTGAAATCAACGACAACCCCAATATAGATGCCGGAGTAGAGGACAAGATGCTCAAGGAAAAACTCTACACTACCATCATGGAAGTATTCTTAAACCGCATTAAAGCAGAAAAATGAACCACCCTCCCCGCATTCACTTATTCCAGGGCTTCGGCATAGAACTGGAATACATGCTCGTTGATAAAGAAACCCTGGCAGTGAAGCCCATCACAGACGAGCTACTAAAGCAGGAGCTGGGTGAGTACGGCAGCGATTTTGAAAACGGCATTGTCACCTGGTCGAATGAGCTCGTGCTTCACGTCATTGAAATCAAATCAACACAGCCGGAGCTTAACTTCAACGCCCTGGAAAACGGTTTCGCTGAAAACATCAGAAAGATCAACGCCATTCTCGGACAATGGAATACAATGCTGATGCCTACCGCTGCTCATCCGTTCATGGATCCAATGAAAGAAACGAAGTTGTGGCCGCACGACAACAATGAAGTCTACAACATCTACGATAAAATCTTCAACACAAAAGGACACGGGTGGTCCAATCTTCAAAGCACACACCTCAACCTTCCGTTCTACGATGATGAGGAGTTTGCCAAGCTTCATGCTGCCATCCGAATCGTGCTGCCACTGCTCCCTGCGCTATGCGCTTCATCGCCAATTATCGACAGCCAACCCACCGGCATGATTGATACCCGGTTGAAATACTATAAAACCAATCAGGCGCGGATCCCATCCATTACTGGCAAAGTCATACCAGAGGCAATCTTCTCAAAACGAAACTACCTCAACACGATCTACGAAAAGATCAAGGCTGACATTGCGCCATTCGACCCAGATCAAATCCTGAATCCAATCTGGGTCAATTCCCGTGGCGCCATACCAAGATTTGACAGAGGATCTATTGAAATCAGGCTGATGGACATTCAGGAGTGCCCAACCGCTGACATGGCGATTATTTCCTTAGTGATCGAAACCATCAAAGCGCTTTGCAATGAGAAATTCATCGGGTTAGACGATCAGATGAAAGTAAAGACAGATATGCTGGCGCAACTTTTTGACAAATGTATGGTGACGGGCCAGTCTACCGA
>DAORAG010000306.1:0-4124 GCA_035344095.1 Cyclobacteriaceae bacterium
AGGCTTCGTTGCTGATTAATTGGATGAAATATTTCAAATACTGGCCTTATTTATGCATGTTTTGACGCTATGACTAAAATCTCAATTATCGTACTACTTTACCTGATTCCAATCGATGGACACAGGCTGATCAAGACTAAGGTTACCAACGACATTACCGTGTCGATTGCAGACGAGTTGATGCCCATGACCCCAGAAGACATTGCTCAACGTCATCCTTCAGTGAGGGCCCCATTGGGCGCTTATACGGATGAAAACCGGATGATCGATTTTAGTATAAAAACATCCGCTACCCAATGGCCCGATGTTGATCTGGAGATGTCGAAGCAGTTTTTCAAATCGGGGATATACAATCTCTATGATCGTGTAACCATGATCGATGAAGGAATTCGGGATATCCATAAGAAGGAGTACATATTTTTTGAATTCGAATCGCGGATCAATGGGGACAGGAGGGACATGGGCAATAGTGATGCTATTCAAAAGTATACCTATATCCTCTATCTGGTAGAAAAGTCGAGGACGCTGGTGATATCTTTTAGCTGCCCGCAACAAATGCAGGGCGAGTGGCAGGAGACGGCAAGGGCCATGATGAACAGTTTGAGGATCAGGTAAGAATACATGGAGCTTTATACAGATGAATATTTTATGCGTGAGGCACTCAAAGAGGCGCACAAAGCATTTGAGGATGGGGAGGTGCCTGTAGGTGCCGTGGTGGTCTGTCAAAATAAAGTTATCGGTAGGGCACACAATCAAACTGAAAAGCTTACTGACGCTACAGCTCACGCAGAAATGTTGGCGATCACTGCGGCTTCAAATTTTCTAGGCTCAAAATATTTGAATGAGTGTATACTCTATGTCACTTTAGAGCCTTGCGCAATGTGCGCTGGTGCGCTCCATTGGGTGCAGCTTATGAAACTGGTATATGGCGCCTCTGACGTTCAAAGGGGGTATTCGCTGTCGAAGAGCCAAATTCTGCACACGAAAACCGAAGTAGTAAATGGAATTAAGCGCGATGAATGTTCAGAACTTGTGAATTCCTTCTTCAAACGAATTCGCGAGCGATAGATTTCTTGTCATATTCTTGTTTTATCCTCAAATTGCTGAAAACTAACAATCACTAAATTCGAAAAGCCATATGGCAATGGAACTTAAAGGAAAGGTAATTCAACTTCTACCACTTCAATCAGGTATGGGCCGTAAGGGTCAGTGGCGGAAACAGGAATTTATTTTAGAGACACAGAGTCAATATCCGAAGAAAGTATGTCTATCTATTTGGGGTGATAAAATTGATCAGTTTGGTGTGAATGAAGGTGACGAGGTGTCTGTTGCAGTAGATTTGGAAAGCAGGGAGTATAATGGTCGCTGGTATACAGAGGCCAGGGCATGGAAAGTTGATAAAAGTAGCAGCATGGGATCACCAACAGCTCCACCTCCGCCAATGGAGGAACCATTTGATTCAGGAGGTGGTGATGATCTTCCGTTCTAAGCAAAAAGCCCCCGATTTCTCGAGGGCTTTTATTTTTTTAGACCTTTTCTTTTTGGTGCACTTTCTTTTTCTTCTCCTCTACACGCTTTCCGTTTTTGTGCTCACCCAGGATAATTACATCCTTGGTGTTTTCGTACTGTCTCACAGCTTGCATCATCTCTCTTTCACTGTCACGGATTATGATTATCCCTGACTTCGCACCCTTGTTTCTAATTTCAAGATAAAAACCGTCTTTCTTCTTCTTAGGTAATACCGGGGGTCTTCCCATAGTTAACTTATTTATAGTGAAACATTCGAATTTTCAATGGTAAAACTCCTTCCGCAGAATATTGGTTCGAAAGGGTTTTTGCGTTTTTGATAGGCTGTTTGGTCAAACCAGTCAATTGAGGTGCCGCAAAGATAGTGATTTTTTAGCGAAAATCCTTGCCAAACTCCAATTAGCCGACAATTGCAACGTCCTTGATTAGCTGCCTTTGGAAACACCTGTTGTCATGAAATACCCATGATTTTGAGTGTCCGGGATCCAAATCGTAGTATTTCTCCGGCCTTTTTGCCTATTAATAGTGTTCCAACTGGCGAGACCGGAGATAAACACACGTAGTTTTTACCGTCCACCGATGTATTGCCCATGCTGATGGAAAGAAAGTAAGTGTCATGGTCAGTTTCAACCAGGGTTCCCAGATCAGCGCCATTTTCAACATTGGCGCGACCTGACCTGATTTTTGAAAGCACCTGCCTCATCTTCTCAGTCTCTAACAGCTGGCCTGACAGCTTCTCCATATCGAGGTGAGTCATCGCCCGCGTGGTTTCATACTTATCGCCCACCGAACTCTTGGTCTCATCCTGAAGTGACTGCTTGAGTGAGGTCAGTTCAGTTTGTAGATGGCTTAGCCTATCATCCACCCAGGCTTCGCAACGGCTAAGCAATTGATCTTTGATGACAATCAAACTATCTAAGGTAAGCAGGTACCTCTACGCCCGACTTCAACTTTGGATCCGGTGTTAGCTGGCCTTTCTGAATAGACAGCGGTAATACACCCGCCCAAACATTCATATCATAGTCCTCATCATCGTCCACAGGAGGACCAGACCTTACTTTAGCTGAAGCTTCGTCAATGGGAAACTCAATAACCATTGTTGCCTTCCATTCTCCAGCAGTTGGTTTACGAATGTCATTCCACCTCCCAGGACACATCTTTTCCGTGAAGGCTTCAAGGATCGTATCCATTTTTTCCGGGTCAGTTACCTGAGTGGCTTTGCTGAACACACTTACGGATCGATAATTTACCGAGTGGTGAAAAGCAGATCGTGCCAGCACGATTCCATCCATAAAGGTCACATTAATGTTTACCGGTAGATTATTGGCTACCAGTTCGCGCATGTAGTGGCTGCCCACTGAGCCATGGATATAAAGTTTATCATCAATCCGGCAAAAGCCAGTGGGAATCTGAAAGGGCTGATCATTGAGATTGAAGGCGATGGTGCAAAACAAAGCCTCGTCTAAAATCTTGTACACGGTTTCCTTGTCGTAAACACCTCGTTTAGGAAGTCGTGTGATTTTGGTTTTGTCGGTGATGGGGAATTGACTCATAGCGGTTATTTTCTTCTGATGATAAAGCAATCAGTAAACTGTTCCATGCCAATCTTCGGATAATATAGAGCAGCCGCTGGCGCGGCAAGCAGAATTAGAGAAGTAGTCGGACCAGAGAGGTTGTGTGTTTCTTCAATTAACTTTTTACCAATACCCTTTTTTTGATACTCGCGGTCGACCGCCAGATCGGATAGATAGCAGCAAAATGAGAAATCAGTAAGCGCACGTGACACACCTACAAGCTTGTCTCCGTCCCAGGCTGTCACCAGCACGTTGCCGTGATCAAGCATTTTTTGAATTCTTTCCGGACTATTCACCGGACGTCTTTCATCCAGCGTTGATCTTTTGAGAATATCAATAAACTGATCTGCTGTAATACGTTCGTCTGACTTATAAACGATTTCCATAATTATGAAACAGAGATGACAATCTTGCCAAACTGTTCACTGTGCTCCATGCGTTTGAAGGCATCGTGAATCCGCTCCAGTGGGTAAGTGCTATCAATCACTGGTTTGATTTTATTTTTTTCTACAAAATCCAGCATCGACAAAAATTCATCTTCCGTACCCATAGTTGTGCCAAAAATCGAAAGCTGTTTCCAGAAAAGTATTTTTGGTGCAATGTCAGTGATCAGCCCACTGGTTCGGCCGAAGAGTGCCACGCGCCCTCCCGGATATGCCAAATCAAGAAGTTGATTGAATTGCTTTCCTCCTGCGCTGTCGATGATTACATCAAACCCACCAGCTTCTTTGGCAATCCTGGCGGGCCAATCATTTTCTTTGTAGTTGAATCCGGCAGTTGCACCCATCTCAATTGCTCTTTTGATTTTGTCATCCGAACCAGATGTCACGTACACTTTGGCCTGGAACGCCAGCGCAAATTGCAACGCCCATAATGCTGCACCTCCGCCAATACCTGTAATCAAAACTTTTTCTCCTGGTCTTAACCTCGCTTTGGTAAATAGCGCGCGGTAGGCCGTGAGGCCTGCCAGCGGCACCGCTGCAGCTTCTTCGAAACTGAGATGTGCTGGCTTTTCAAAAACTT
>DAORAG010000307.1:0-4096 GCA_035344095.1 Cyclobacteriaceae bacterium
CATCCCCCAGCCTCTCATTGGTAGTGGCCTTTATTGAAACGGCATCCTTATCAATATTCATAATACCGGAAAGAATTTCTTTCATCGCAGGGATATGTGGGCTGAGCTTCGGCTTCTCCAGGCTAAGGGTACAATCCACGTTTTCAATACTCCAATTTCTTTCCTTCAGCATCTTTACCACCTCCTCAAGAAAAAATTTGCTCGACATTCCCTTCCATCTCGGATCTGTATTTTGAAAATGTTGTCCAATGTCTCCAAGACTGGCTGCACCGAGCAACGCATCACAAAGTGCATGAATCAAAACGTCAGCATCCGAATGGCCCACGGCACCTTTTGACGCAGGCAATTGTATTCCTCCTAACCAAAAATCTTTGCCATCTTCCAGTTGGTGCACATCAAAACCCATCCCTACTCTTATCTTCATCTGCTATTTCTTTTTACTACGATAATACATTACCGAAGAATTGGCATCTCTTAACAGTTCTTTGCCAAGACGCTCGACATCTTGTTTCGAAACACCTCCCACCAGTTCCATTTCCTTATTTACCAGATCTGCATCGCCAGACAGTGCACTAAATGCGAGATTCATCGCCCGGTTGAGCACTTCAACCTCCCCAAACTCCAAGGTTGATATCGCCTGGTTTTTTACTTTCTCCAACTCAATATCAGAGATTCCCTCACTTGATAGCGTGTTCACTACCTCATCGAGGTATTTCTCTGCCTCTCTCAAGTCAATTCCTTCCCTCACCCGGCCATTGATTACGATAAGCCCCGGATCTATTGATCCCATGGTGAACGCTGAAATTGAGTTAAAGATATTTTTTTCCTTTACCAAGGTGCGGTATAGCCGACTTGAATCACCTCTCCCAAGTACATCACTCAGCAAGTCAGCAGCATGAAAATCTTCATGAAAGCGTCCAGGCATGTGATAGGCCTTGTACAAAGCCTCTGCAGGAACATCAGATTCTACTTCCAGAATTCTTTTGTCATTCTGTGCTGGCTCCAATGGCAGTGCCCTTTTCATTTTCGCGCCTGCCGGAATTGGTCCAAACCATTTTTCAGACAAAGCCATGACCTGGTCCTTCTTCACATTACCAGCTACTACCATAATGGCATTGTTTGGAAGATAATGTGAGTAGAAAAAATTCTTCACATCCTCCATCGTTGCTTCCTCAATGTGCCTAATCTCCTTGCCGATGGTCGCCCACTGATAGGGATGCACTTTGTAAACCAGCGGCCGCAACTTCAACCAGACATCACCGTACGGCTGATTAAGGTACCGTTGCTTGAATTCCTCAATCACAACTTTGCGTTGTACTTCTAGCACTCTTGGATCAAACGATAGGCTCAACATTCGATCGCTCTCTAGCCAAAAGCCTGTCTCCAGGTTATCGGCAGGAACGGTCAAATAATAATTGGTAATGTCAGTGTTTGTAAAAGCATTGTTTTCGCCACCAACCTTTTGCAGCGGTTCATCATAGCTTGGGATGTGCTTCGACCCTCCAAACATCAAGTGCTCAAACAAATGAGCAAACCCGGTTTTTTGGCTATTCTCATCCCTCGATCCTACGTCATAGAGTATGTTCATCACAGCAATCTGAACGCTGGGATCCTCGTGAACAAATACTTTCAACCCATTGGGCAATTCAAAAGAGTCAAATGAAATCATCAGGCACCAAAAATAACCCGAGTTTTTCGATTTTATGGCCTTTCTTATTACCAGAAAACCACTTACCAAAAGCTGTTATGACCGCTTCATGAATCCGTTGGGGTTTGATTAACTTGCCGCGCGATTTTCACAGCCATGCAATTCAACAGAAAGAAATACAGCGACAAAGTACTACAAGACCTTTATGAAAGCCTTTTGAGGCCGAGGCTAATAGAGGAAAAGATGCTAATCCTCCTCAGGCAGAACAAGATTTCAAAATGGTTTAGCGGTATTGGCCAGGAGGCAATTGCAGTGGGACTAACCAAGGCATTGGATGAGGATGAATACATCCTCCCGATGCATCGGAATCTTGGCGTGTTCACCTCGCGTAACATGCCCTTTGACAGACTGTTCTCTCAATGGCAAGGCACTTCTGCTGGCTACACAAAAGGCCGCGACCGATCGTTTCACTTTGGTAACAATGAGCACCATATTGTCGGAATGATTTCTCACCTCGGACCTCAAAATGGCGTAGCTGATGGTATCGCTTTGGCTAGTCTTTTGAAAAAAGAAAATAAAGTTACGGCTGTATTTAATGGCGATGGCGGTACCAGTGAGGGTGACTTCCATGAAGCCATTAATGTCGCTGCAGTTTGGGACTTGCCTGTAATTTTTGTGATTGAGAATAACGGTTACGGTTTATCAACGCCAAGCAACGAGCAATTCCGATGCAAGAGCTTTGTCGATAAAGCAATTGGTTACGGAATCGAAGGTGTTCAGGTGGATGGAAACAACATTCTGGAAGTGTATGATGCGGTTAGGACCATTTCATCTAAGATGAGGAAAAATCCGAAACCGGTTCTTTTGGAAGCGATCACATTTAGAATGAGGGGTCACGAAGAAGCTTCAGGTACTAAGTACGTTCCAAAAAAGCTGATGGACGATTGGGCTAAAAAGGATCCATTGGCAAACTATGAGAAATACCTTTTAAAGGAGGGCGTGATTGATAAGGCTTTCATTGACGCTGTTACCAAAAAAATAAAAAAGGAAATCGAAGAGGGGCTGGCTGCTTCATTTGAAACCACAGCACCGGTGGCTGACGAAAAGATTGAATATGATGACCTGTTTGCCGACTACAACCAGACCATTATTAGCCCTAAGACAGAGAAGGTCTCTGAAAAAAGATTTATTGATGCCATCTCTGATGGCCTACGTCAGTCGATGGAGCGTCACCCTGATCTCGTTCTTATGGGTCAGGATATTGCCGAATACGGTGGCGTATTCAAGATTACGGACGGATTTGTAAAAGCGTTTGGAAAAGGACGGGTTCGCAATACTCCGATTTGCGAGTCAGCTATTGTAGGTGCCGGCTTGGGTCTCTCTATCAAAGGCATGAAGGCCATGGTGGAGATGCAGTTTGCTGATTTCGTTACTGAAGGATTCAATCAAATTGTAAACAACCTGGCAAAGGCACACTGGCGCTGGGGGCAAAACGCAGACGTGGTGGTGCGTATGCCCACAGGAGCAGGGACTGCTGCCGGACCTTTTCACAGCCAATCCAATGAGGCGTGGTTTTTTCATACCCCAGGATTAAAAATTGTTTATCCTTCAAACCCTTACGATGCCAAGGGATTGCTCACTGCCGCGATTGATGATCCTAACCCCTACCTTTATTTTGAACACAAGCTTCTTTATCGATCAATCAAGGACAACATCCCCGATGACTATTACACCGTAGAAGTCGGTAAGGCAAAAACCGTTCGCGAGGGGTCAGATTTATCTATAGTTACATATGGAATGGGCGTTCATTGGGCCGAAGAGGTAGTGAAATCAATGCCGGATGTTGATGCCGAGATTATCGATATGAGAACCTTATTGCCCTGGGATAAAGATGCTGTTAAAGCCACGGTAGAAAAAACGAATCGTTTACTGGTTCTTCACGAGGATACACTCACAGGAGGCATCGGAGCCGAAATTGCAGCATGGGTAAGCGAGCATTGCTTCACACACCTGGATGCTCCGGTGGCCAGAGTGGCCAGCCTCGACACGCCAATTCCGTTTGCACCGGTTCTTGAGCGAAATTTTCTGCCAAAGGGCCGGCTCAAAAAAGCCATTGAGGCCCTGATCAACTATTAAAAAATTACGAGGCATGATAAACGGCATGGTTTGACCATGCGTTTATGGTAGTGAAATCAATAATAATGTTCTCACCCAATTTTGATTTAAGTAATTCAGGATTTCAAGGCTCTCATCGATTTTACGAAATCATCCAACAAATTGGCCAGCCAAAGAAAGTCCCTAAGGGAAGACAAATAATAAAAGAAGGCACTCTTGCTACTTTCTTTCTTTATATCAAAAAAGGAGCTTTCAAGACGATTGTAAAAACTACAAAGAAAGATTTCGTGCTTGCATTCACGTTTGCAGATGATATCGACTGTTGTCCCATCG
>DAORAG010000308.1:0-4095 GCA_035344095.1 Cyclobacteriaceae bacterium
GGAGATCGTCCTGGAAAAACCACATCTGGCGCCCTTGTGGTATGACGAGCCACGTCATCAATATGGAAGGCCCGCGAAGTTTTACATGCAGACCCAAGACTTTAACTTCCTGGAAACCTGGGGAAACACCACAGCGCCAGTACTCTTCGTGGCTGGAGAATATGATTGGATCATGAGCCTTGACGACAGCCAGATCGTGACCGACATGATCAATCAAAAGACACCTGGCAGAGCTACACGCTATGTGGCAAAAGGGATGGATCATCACTGGTCGGTATATGCCAATGCCCAGAACGCATTTGATGAAAGTAATGGCACCTATGCACAGGAGACCGTGACAGAAATGATAACCTGGATCAGAAAGATGATTGCTCAACCCTAACGGGTGCTGCTCACCACCGTCTGTATTTATTTTGACAACCTATTTCCCTATACTTGCGTCAAAAGGGAAAGATGGTCTGGTTTCGTTCGTTCGGTGTTTTTGAACTGGTACTCACACTACTTTTCATCGGATTTTATGTGGTGTATGTGATTAAGGTGATCAAGATCGCCAGGGCATTACATACCCCATTTGAGAACATCTTTTATAAGCTCGCTATTCGCACGGCCATTTTCATTCTCATGATTGTGGCATTTATGGGTCCATCTTTTGGAGACAGCCGTAAGGAGGTAAAGTCGGTTGGCAAAGACATCATGATATGTGTAGACCTGTCGAAGTCGATGGATGCTTACGATATTCAGCCAACGCGGCTTGAGAAGGTCAAGTTTGAAATGAAGCGTCTGGTGGAAGCTTTCAACTCCGACCGCATTGGCATTATCATCTTTTCCTCCGAGGCCTTCATGCAGAGTCCTTTGACCTATGACCAAAATGCCCTCAATCTTTTCATCGAGACCATGAACACGGGGCTTGTACCGTCATCGGGTACTGATTTTGGTCCGCCCATAAAAATGGCACTGAATAAACTCAGTGATCAGGAAGGTCCCAGTTCGCAACAGAAGTCGAAGGTGATCATTCTTATCAGCGATGGTGAGGACTTTGGTGAAGACACAGATGATGTAGTCAAGCAGGTGCAGGATAAGGACATTAAGCTTTTCACGCTTGGTGTAGGCACGCAAGAAGGCAGTCAGCTCAGGGCAGGAAGCGGATATAAAACCGACAGGCAGGGAAATACCGTGGTTACCAGGCTGGACAATCGCTCTCTCCAATCCCTGGCATCAAAAACCAACGGGCGGTATTTTGAAATCAATGAAACTAAAAATGACGTATCGCGATTAATTAATACGATCAGCAGGATTGAGGGCGAACTACGGGATACGCGATTTGTGGACGTTTCGGCCAACCGGTATTACTATTTTCTGCTAATCGCCTTATTTTTGATGGTACTTGATGTGTTGATCAATGTCAAAACGGTGAAGATATGAAGTTGTTGATGTCAATTTTGATAGCGGTCGTGTTGGTGTCTGATATCGATAGGATCGCGCTGATTAATACCTTAAAGTCTGACGCCAAAAAAGCCTACCAGTCGGGTGATTTTAAAACGGCCATCGAAAAGTACAGACTCCTGGTAGATTCACTTAAGGTAAATGAGGAAGAGGTGGAGATGAATCTGGCGAATGCCTATTTCCAGGTGAACGATTCGGTTAATGCCACCACTTATTACCAGCGCCTCGTGGAGAGCAAAGCTCCAAAAATGAGGACTTTATCCAATCAGCAATTGGGTGTGTTGTCGAACAGGGCAGGAAAATACGAGGAAGCGTTAAGCTACTTTAAACAGGCACTAAAGTCGGACCCAACGAATGAGGACGCGCGGTACAATTACGAACTGGTGAAGAAGAAGCTCGAAGAGCAGAAGAAACAGGAAGAACAAAACAAGGATCAGAAGAAAGACGATCAGCAGAAGAAAGACGATCAAAACAAAGATCAAAAGGACCAGCAAAACAAGGATCAAAAGCAAGATCAAAAAGACAAAGAGAATCAGGAGAAAAAAGATCAGCAGGATCAACAGAACAAAGACAAAGAGGATAAAGAAAAGCAGGACAAAGAAAAAAGCGAGCAGGAAAAGAAAGAAGAGCAGGACAAGCAAAACGAAGAGAAGAAGGACATCCCCCCTTCTGTTTCAGAAAAGTTGAAGGAGATGGAGATGAGTGAGGAAAAAGCCAAGATGATTCTGGAGGCTATGAAAAACCAGGAAATTCAGTACCTGCAACAAAACAAGCGCAAGGCGACCAAACCCAAGGATAAAGGAAAACCGGATTGGTAATCAGCCAGACATAAGACGCAAGACAGGAGACATAAGAGTTAGCTTAACGGGAATGACTCAGGAAATTTGAGATTTGAAACTTGACATTAATATGAAGGAAGTATACATCGTATCTGCAGTCAGGACTCCTATAGGAAGTTTTGGTGGGGCACTTGCCAGTTTATCAGCTGTTGAATTGGGAGCCAGCGCGGTAAAGGCCGCACTACAAAAAATCAACCTTGAAGGAAAGCACGTCAATGAGGTATTCATAGGCAACGTGATCTCTGCGGGGTTGGGACAAGCACCCGCTACGCAGGTGGCTGCCGGTGCGGGACTGGGGTTTGAAATTCCCTGCACACAGATTAACAAAGTGTGTGCATCCGGCATGAAGGCCATCATGGTTGGGGCGCAGTCGATCATGCTGGGTCAAAATGAGGTGGTGGTGGCCGGTGGTATGGAGAGTATGAGCAACATCCCCTACTATCTCCCTAAAGCGAGGTTTGGATACAAGTTCGGCAACGGTGAACTTCTCGATGGGTTGTCCTTCGATGGATTAACTGACATCTACAATCACTGTGCGATGGGTGTTTGTTCGGACAACACGGCAAAAGAAATGAAGATATCCCGTGAAGAGCAGGATGCGTACGCCATCAACTCCTACAAGAGAGCGGCAGCGGCCTGGGCGGCTGGAAAATTTAGAGATGAGGTTGCGCCCGTTGAAATCAAAGGAAGAAAAGGAGAAGTTATCCAGGTGACTGAAGACGAAGAATACAAGAATGTGAACTTCGACAAGATTCCGGGATTGAAGCCTGTGTTCGGAAAGGAAGGCACCGCTACGGCAGCCAACGCATCGACCATCAACGATGGAGCGGCAGCGGTGATTCTGATGAGCAAAGAGAAGGCAGAGGCGCTTGGGGTAAAACCTTTGGCCCGGATTCTTGGCTTTGCAGATGCAGCGCAAGACCCCATGTGGTTTACCACAGCGCCCTCACTGGCCATACCCAAAGCGATGAAGATGGCAGGCGTAGACAAAAAGGATGTTGGATTTTATGAGATCAATGAAGCTTTCTCTGCGGTAGCCATCGCCAACAATAAGAACCTGGAACTCGATCCAGCAAAAGTCAATGTGAACGGAGGTGCAGTTGCACTGGGGCATCCACTCGGAGCATCGGGAGCCCGAATTACCGTGACATTGGGCAATGTACTAAAGCAAAACAATGCCACTATCGGAGTAGCCGGCATTTGTAACGGAGGCGGAGGCGCCTCAGCCCTTGTCATCGAAAATCTTTGATTATCCCGTTGGTTTAGTACGATCTTTGCGTTTGTACAACATCAACCATTTATGCTCGTTTGGTAATTGGCATGCGTAGTACGATGTATCGTATCATTTTCCTTTTCTTGATTTTCTCCATTCACCATGCCCAGGCTCAACGGGTGGTAAGGAGATACTTTGACCCGCTAAGGCAACACCTTGAGGAGGAATACACTGTATCAGAAAGTGACAATCAAACACTGGAAGGTCCGTATAAGCGCTATTACGAAAACGGCAACCTTCAACTTGAGGGAACATTCGTAAACGGTTATCGCTCCGGAAAATTTCAAGAGTACAATGAAGATGGTGTCCTGATAAGAAGGATCAACTACCTGGACGGAAAACGCCATGGTGCTGTGGAAGTCTTTAATGATAATGGCGTTCCCGTTCAAAGAGCCTATTATCAAAACAATCTTTTGGTCGACAGTATCCGTTCGTTTTTTGAGACCGGTAAAATCAAAAGTGAAACTTTTTTCGTGAAGGGAAAGCCTGATGGCCTGATGAAAGAATATTATCCATCCGGTAAACTTCAAAAAATCATCA
>DAORAG010000309.1:0-4088 GCA_035344095.1 Cyclobacteriaceae bacterium
ACTTCCCCCTTAAGATATCCAACCATCAGCCGGGCGGCATTCTCGGAAGCAGAACCTGTGTCAAGAATTGACAACAGTTCTTCGTAGTCTTTGGCTATGCGGTCCCGATAATATCTATCTTCTACCAATCGCCTCAACTCTACAATCACGTTGACGGGCTTGGCCTCCTTTTGCAAGAGCTCTCTAATCGCCTCTCGGTTCAGAATGAGGTTGACCAACGAAACATACTGTACCTTTATCATGAGCTTTGCGATTGCATACTCAAATCGATTCGCCTTATACACCACCACCTGAGGCACTTTAAATAGCCCCGTTTCCAATGCCGCAGTACCGGAAGTAACTATCGCGGCATGAGCATGCGATAGCAAATCATAAGTTTCATCAAAAACAATCTGAACATTTGAAAATCTCAGCAACGGTCGATACATATGCTCTGGCATCGAGCGGACTGCGGCTACAACGAAATGATAATCCGGATTAGCCTCAACAACTGTTGCCATCAGCGGAATGATTTTTGCCAACTCACTTTTGCGACTGCCTGGCAACAGGGCAACCAAATGGCCGCTGCTCGTAATTTTATTCTTTAGCAAAAAATCAGACTGAGGTTCAAAAGCTTTGATCGCATCCAGCACCGGATTGCCCACGTAATCCACATCCCAATTGAATCTCTTGAAGAAATCTTTTTCAAAAGGTAAGATGCAAAACATTCGATCGACATTGCGCTTAAGCTCTTTCGCACGCAATTGATACCATGCCCACACTTTTGGTGAAATGTAATAATAGTTCTTTACACCATTCGCCTTGCAGAACTTCGCGATACGCTTATTGAACGCCCCGTAATCAATAAGGATCACAACATCAGGTTGATATTTCAGGATATCCTCTTTGCATTGCTTTAGTCTTCCTAGCAGAGTTCTGAGGTTAAGGAACAGGGCAACCAGCCCCATAAAGGCCATGTCCTGATAGTGAATAAAGATGTCAAGCCCGGCCGCCCGCATATAGTCACCACCAAAGCCGCGGAAAACAGCCTCCGGATCTCGCTTCTTGAGTTCTTTCATCAGATTGCTGCCATGCAAATCACCAGAACGTTCGCCTGCAATGAGATAATATTTCACAGTCGCGTGAATTTATTCTCCAAAATATTCAACGTAGTTGCGAGGAGTTTCATAAAGACGAATTGAATGCAGTATTCCAAACTTGCTGATAGTTGGAATCTTAGGGAAAAGTATTTTCCAAATCTCCATAATCAGCACTTCACAACTGGCAAGCTTATCCTTCATAAAATCCACGTCCACATTCAGGTTCTTGTGGTCTAGTTTATCTACGACTTCACGCCTTATCAAAGTGCTGAGTTTTTTCAAGTCGATCACAAAACCGGTGTCGGGATCAGGTTTACCTTTTACGGTCACGATAAGGTCAAAGTTGTGCCCATGCCAATTTTCATTAGCACAAGGCCCAAATACCTCCACATTCTTTTCGGGAGTCCAGGCCGGGTTGTATAATTTATGAGCCGCGTTAAAGTGCTCCTTCCGACTGACGTATACCATACCTTTATTCTGGCGCAAATATACACTAACTTGCTGCAAATTATTTATCGAATGATTGTAGTAACCGGTGCTGCGGGATTTATTGGAAGCTGTCTAATCAAAAAGCTTAATAGCGAAAACTTTAAGGCCATCATCGCGGTGGATAAATTCGGAGATAATAAGAAGGAGAAGAACTTGCAAACTGCGATTGTCCAACAACGAGTAGATCGTGATGAATTTGAGTCCTGGCTAGATGGAAATTATGAAAACGTGGAATTCATTTTTCACATCGGAGCCCGAACAGACACCGCTGAGTTTGATCTTGATTTACTCCACCGGCTCAACACACACTACACGCAGATGTTGTGGAAAAAGTGTGTGGCCTATCAAATTCCCTTAGTGTATGCAAGCTCGGCTGCAACCTATGGGCTAGGAGAAGAGGACTTTGATGATGATGAATCGACATTAGGTAATTTGAAGCCGCTGAACCCCTACGGTATTTCCAAGCAAGAATTCGATCTATGGGCGGTAGCGCAAGAAAAGAAACCATTCTTTTGGGCAGGGCTTAAGTTCTTTAACGTTTACGGCCCGAATGAATATCACAAGGGAAGAATGGCCTCGGTCATATTTCATGCCTACCGGCAAATTTCATCTACGGGAAAAATGAAACTTTTCCGATCTCATAACCCGGATTTTAAAGACGGAGAACAAAAAAGAGATTTTGTCTATGTAAAAGACGTGGTAGACATATGTTACTTTCTAATGCATCACAGAAAAAACTCTGGTATTTACAATCTTGGATCGGGTAAAGCCAGAACCTTCATCGATCTGACGACAGCTGTATTCCACGCTCTTGATAAAAAGATAGATATCGAATTTATTGACACCCCTGCCGACATCAGAGACAAGTATCAATATTTCACTGAGGCAAAAATGGGAAAGCTAAGAGGCATCGGTTATCAACAACCACTGTACACACTGGAAGAAGGCGTGTCTGACTACGTCAAAAACTACCTGAATAGCGGGATGAAGCCTTACTAGTGAGTAATCACTATCCTCCGAGATTGGATCCCTTCATTGGTTACCACCTTAACGAGATACAGTCCATCGGCAAGGTGAGCGATGGAAACTGGTGATTCAAACTCATCACTCTTTGAAAGCATGAGTCTCCCCAAGGCATCTTGAATCGTCAATTGCCTCACAGGATAAGCCGAATGGATGTTAATCCAATTCCTGGCAGGGTTCGGATAAATCTCCAAACCTTCCTGTGATTGTGATAAACCGGTAATTGTGACCATTTCTGAGTTTCGATTGCATTCACCTGCCACTATTACAACCTGATAGACACCTTCGTCTCCGTTAAATGAATATGATCTCGAGGTGGCCCCGGAGATTTTGTCTCCGTCTTTATACCATTGATAACCTGATGAAATATCAACGCTCATCAAATCGCTGCCATTAATAGCCACTTGGTTTACCGCAAATGAGGTCGGCAAAATATCAATCTCCTTGCTGTACGTGTGAGACGAGCTGCCATCTGATACTGTAAGTGAAACGGTGTGCGCCCCGGCATTCCCAAATGAATAATAAGGATTCTGTAGCCCACTTTCGCTAAGTGCTTCTCCTCCATCGTCAAAGATCCACTGCCATGAGGTAATACTCCCATGACTCATGTCATGAAACTCCGTCAATCCATTTTGGCAAACAAACTCTGCATCAAAATCAGCAAACAACACAGCTTCACAATCCGTTGATTGCCAGTTATCCGCATTATTAATCGTAGAATTCAATCCAACATTAATGATTGACGAACCTAAAAGATCAACGTTTGTAACTGACAAGTAATCGGTACAAAGCAGAAAGTGTTCAATAACCGTTATGGAAGCTCTTCCGACTGACTCAATCGACACTGGTTCACCAATATTACCTCCAAGAGCATTGATACTACCAATATTTAGATTTGCTCCATTCTCCATTTGAATACTTGAACCAGCAAGTATTTTAACACGTTCAAAATAATTGCTTCCCTTGAAATTGACATTTGCTGCATCCACTTCCAACTCACCACTGAAGTCAACGTTATTCCAGTTGAATGTCACGCCCCCATCAGTAACTAATATTTTTGAATCTGTCGCAATCCAATCCAATGACATTCCGTTGATCTCACTTTCTGTTTTTAAATTCAGAATAACGTTCTTTAGGTTAAGTGATTTCGTTGTCGCATCGATTGCCTTCAAGGAATTCAGATCAATTTTTGAATTGACGACACTGAGTTTGCCTGCAACTACTTCAACTTCATTTACTGAGAAGTCGCCTGAGAGAGACCACTCACCAGTTGTTTTGATTCGGATGCTGCCCAGGTTGTTGCCTGCAAAAAAAGCTGACCCGGAGATAGCTCCAGATAAAAGACTTAAAGTCCCAGTACCCAAAGCCGAAAAGTGAGAATTAGCGAAAGTTGCCCCTTGAGTGACTGTTAGTACATTGGATTGAAAATCGAGGCTTGAGGCGTGATTTGAAATCCATTTTAACAACCGAACCGATTGATTCTGCTGCAATGTTATT
>DAORAG010000310.1:0-4086 GCA_035344095.1 Cyclobacteriaceae bacterium
CTCTTTTACCTTTTTAATTTTTTCCATTTGCGACTCGAGGTAGGCACGTGCCTCTTCTGTATCTGATGAGTCTGGAAGGGGATCAAACTGATGCATCCAATCCATCATCAGGTTGCTCGCTGAATCCAGTTGAAGGATGGTCTTTTCTACAGACTCTTTCTTGTCCATCACCATGTCTGGGGTATTGGCAATCATCTCCTGTAATTGGGATTTGAGCTTATAGATGTCTTCCATCTTCGGCATCACCTCATCGTGGACGTTCATCACCTGGTCGTACAGGGCCTGGTTAGGGTTTTCTTCTGCGTCCTCTTCTGTGTTGGTCTCGGATTGGTTTGTGGGTTGCCCGCATCCGATTGCAAACAATAGAACCACCAAGAATAGCTTATCAAGTAGTTTCATAGTTCTCTTCTTATGTTGATTTGTGTGGCCACAAAGTTAAGTGTCATCACTTTAATTCCTGTTAAAAATCCTTCCAAACGCCAGTTAGGACGATGAATTTTTTGAAAAATTTAGATGACGAATGCGGCTGACAAAGAATATTTCACTTTCTTAGCACAGCGAAAGCGTGAATTAACATGATCAACAAGCGATTTTATTTTTACTATTTTTTCTTTCAAACCCTTACGGGACTTGATCGAGTAGCGCTTTGTTGACTGAAACGATAACAAAAAGAAACTCAGAAAGTCCCGGAAAGCCGGGACTTTCTGCTTTTAGAGGGTTTATGAACAAGAAACAAAAAGTAAGAGTAGCTATACAAGGCATCAGCACCAGTTTTCACGAGGTGGCTGCCATGCAATACTTCGGCAGTAATATTCAGACTGTTGAATGTCTGAGCTTTCATTCATTGTGTGAATCGCTAAATAGCAATGCTGCAGACTTCGCTGTAATGGCGATTGAAAATTCAATAGCAGGCAGCATTCTCCCGAACTACTTTCTTTTACAACAAAATCACTTCAACATCCTGGGTGAAGTGTATCAGCCTATTCACATGCACCTGTTGGCGCTACCGGGCGTGAAGTTGAGAGACATCAAAACAATTGAGTCCCATCCGATGGCCATTCGTCAGTGCTCCGATTTTCTTTATCGACTACCCAACGTGGAGATCCGTGAGAGTGACGACACGGCTTTGTCTGCGAAAAAAGTGAGAACAGAAAGTTTGAAAGATACTGCTGCGATTGCCAACGAGCAGGCTGCAAAGAAGTACAAACTCAACATTCTCGAAAAGAGAATTGAAACCCACAAAAAGAACTTTACTCGGTTTTTGATTTTGTCTAAAAAGGACGCTGTCCAAAAAAGCGCTAACAAAGCTTCGCTGTCCTTTGAGGTGGCCAATGAAGTAGGAAGTCTTGCCGATGCACTTATGACCTTTAAGAATGAAGGTATCAACCTCACCAAGATTCAGTCAGTGCCTATCATAGGCAAACCGAGCGAATACACCATTCACATTGATGTGGAGTGGAAGAAAAGAAAAAGCTATGATGACGCCATTCGATTGGTGTTGCGGCAAGTACGGAATTTGAATGTCATGGGTGAATATAAAAAGGCAGCGATTAAATTTTAAAAGATGATTAAGACAGCACAACGAATAGCGGAAGTTGAAGAGTACTATTTCTCAAAGAAGCTGCAGGAAGTCCGTAGCCTTGATACCTCAGATTTCCCTGTAATAAATTTGGGAATTGGAAGTCCGGATCTGATGCCTGATGAGAAAACCATTGCTGCTCTCTCCAAAACAGCGTTGCAGCCCACCAGCCATGGCTACCAAAACTATAAAGGCGTTCCATCACTTCGTCAGGCAATTGCTGATTTTTCAAAACGAATTTACGGCATTGAATTAAATCCCAATGATGAAATACTACCATTGATGGGATCAAAGGAAGGTATCATGCACATCTCGATGGCCTTTGTTGATGAAGGAGACACAGTGCTTATCCCTGATCCCGGTTATCCAACCTATGCTTCGGTTTCGAAACTGGTGGGTGCGAATGTTGAGACCTACAAACTAAGTGCTGCTCGCGGATGGCAAGTTGACATCAATGATCTTGAATCTCGCGATCTCTCAGGTGTTAAGATCATGTGGCTTAACAGCCCTCACATGCCAACTGGAAGCGTGATGGATAAAACCATTATGGAAAGAATTATTTCTCTAGCGCAGAAGAACAACTTTTTGGTGGTAAATGATAACCCTTACAGCCTCATTCTTAATAATAGTCCTGAAAGCCTTTTGTCAATTGATGGGGCAAATGAGGTTGCGTTGGAATTGAACTCTCTAAGCAAATCCCATAACATGGCTGGTTGGCGCGTGGGTTGGGTAGCGGGCAAAAAGGAATTGATTGATGCCGTATTGAAAGTGAAGAGCAATATGGATTCAGGCATGTTCCTGGGCATTCAGAATGCAGCGGTTGAAGCTTTAAACCAACCCAGACAGTGGTTTGTTGACCTTAATGATACATACAAAAAGCGTAGAAAAGTTGCGTTTGAAATCTTAGATGAATTGGAATGTGCATACGATGAAGCTCAAGTAGGTCTGTTCGTTTGGGCAAAGGCGCCTGAGCACGTGAAGAGCGTTGAAAAATGGATCGATGAAATCCTTTATGGGTCAAAGGTTTTCATAACGCCAGGATTCATTTTCGGTAATGCCGGAAAGGAATTTATTCGGATTTCGTTGTGTGCCAATGAAGACAATTTGCGAACAGCAAAGGAGAGAATTGGGAAGCTGAAAATTGAGGGAAAGTCAAAACAAAGAATGGAGGCGACATCATGAAAGTAACTGTTGTTGGATTAGGACTTATTGGGGGATCAATAGCGCGCGATTTGCGAAAGAATGGCCTGGCATCAGAAATTATTGGTGTTGATCAAAATGAGGCTCATGCCAATACAGCTGTTCGATTGGGAATTGTTGACAAGGTTTCCACACTTGAAACAGCGTTGAGTGAATCGGACATTTGCATTTTGTCAATACCCGTTAATGCCGTTACAAAAGTGTTGCCATTGATTCTTGATCAGATGAATGAATCAACGGTGGTAATTGATACCGGATCTACCAAAGCTGCGATTTGTAAAGCTGTTGATCATCATAAGAAAAGAAGTCAGTTTGTTGCTGCGCACCCGATTGCTGGAACTGAGAATTCCGGGCCAGAAGCTGCGCTTAATGGACTGTTTGAAAACAAGACGATGATTATCTGTGAAAAAGAAAAATCATCGGGTCACGCATTGTCTGTTGCTAGCGAAGTTTTCAAAGCACTGAAAGTGAAAACGATTTTTATGGAACCGGTGGAACATGATAAACATGTTGCCTATGTGTCGCACCTGTCGCATGTGAGTTCATTCTTACTTGGGCAAACAGTGATGGATATTGAAAAGGATGAGAGAAATATTTTTGCCCTTGCAGGCAGTGGATTTGCATCTACTGTTCGTCTGGCGAAGAGTTCTCCCGACATGTGGGCTCCTATTTTTGAGCAAAATGTAGAGTATCTCAGCCAGGCATTGCTGGAATATATAATGCATCTTCAGCGCTTTCACTATCATCTTATGAAGAAAGATACCGCTGAAGTTCATAGAATAATGACACAGGCAAACGATATCAGGCGTGTACTGAGTGGAATTGAACTAAATGAACAGAAAAACAATAAAGTAGAATCATTAATTGAAGATTAAATAGAACGGAAATGAAAAAGGAATTGAACTTGTCACCATTACAAAGTTGGACCAAAGCTGAACGCCCCCTGATCATAAGTGGTCCATGTAGTGCAGAGAGTGAAAATCAAATGGTGAGTACCGCCAAGTTGCTTGCTGCCCTTGGCAAAGTGAACGTATTACGCGCGGGGATTTGGAAACCACGTACTCGTCCAGGTCAATACGAAGGTGCTGGAAGTGAAGGGTTGAAGTGGTTGATCAAAGCCAAAGAGGAGACTGGTCTTCCCGTGGCTACCGAGGTGGCCACAGCAGCTCACGTGGAAGAATGTCTCAAGGCCGGTGTCGATATCCTCTGGGTAGGCGCGCGTACTACCGTCAATCCATTTTCGGTTCAGGAAGTTGCCAATGCTCTGCAAGGAGTTGATGTGCCTGTTTTAGTAAAGAACCCAGTCA
>DAORAG010000311.1:0-4083 GCA_035344095.1 Cyclobacteriaceae bacterium
AGTCCAACATGAAAGGACGGTGCATGATCAGAAGTGGATTTGATTTTCCATTTTGCTCAGCTTTTTAACTGTACAGTTCCTCGACAAGTTTCTGATATAGAAAGGGAAGTTCATGGCTGCCACTTCTTTGAGCTTGTCAGCAAATGAGCAAAAGGCAATTGTAGCATTTATGAAAACACTTACGGACACCACCAAATAATACCACGCACCCCAGAAAATGCTTGCAGGGTTTGAGTGATTACTCCCGAGGAAGGGAAGTAAATACTGACCTGACATCAACACCAGTATGCCTTAATTTTTTGCGTTCTCTGAAATAGATAATGCTGGCAACGCTCATCACAATCAGCCAGACAGGAGTGGAGTGGAAATACCATGCATCCACCTCGCTTCTTATGTCCTTCGCAATATGAACCACAAGAAAAACTGACAACAGCATCACACCGAAAACGGAAAAGGACAATTGAACATATCGAGTTTTAAAAACACTGATAGATGATGCAATTGCCGGATTACGAATTGGTAGAGTAATCACCGTTAAACACATTAAGAGAAAATTCACCAGCATTGAAGTCACCATGATGTCAATGCCAAGGAAGAAGTCTCCAGCGAAATGACTACCGAGTATCCCTATCGAGGCCATTAAACCACTTGCAATGATGGCGTTCTTAGGAGTTTGCCATTTTGCGTCTACTTTGGCAATCGCCTTGGGAAAAATTCCGTCTTCGGCCCACGCAAACATCAGGCGAGAGACTGACAGAATCATGGCGGGCAAATCGTTGAGTAGCGCTATCGCAGCACCAACCACGATCGCTATGGCAAGTGTTGATGGAAGAAAATAGCCAAGAATTCCGGCAGCGGTAATGTCTTGTTGCACTGCCTGGTCTGCAACGAACTGCCAGGGAACTGCGTGATAGACAGAACTCGTAAACAGAAAATAAAAGCATCCCACCGAAAAAATTGCGATCATAATAGCCAACGGCAGGTTCCGAGTTGGGTTTTTTGCTTCGCCACCGGCCTGAGCAATGGAATCGAAGCCAATGAAACTAGAGAAAAGCAATGCGGCTGCAGCGAAGAAAACCTGCCATTGAAACTTCGCTGGCTCAAGCGAGACAGTGATGCCGTGTTCAGTGCTCACCAAATTAATAAATTCATCTTGCGTGAACATAAAACCGCTGACAATGACAATTGCACCAAGTACAAACATCAAAATCATCAATGGAATTACAGTTCGCTCGTAAGAGGTGACTCCTCTCAGGTTGATATAGACGAAGATCCACAAAAGCAACAAGGCCAGGCTAACCCTGACAAATCCCATCTCCAGCACTTCGGCAACCTGTACTGCTCCAATCTGACTGGCGATGTCTCGAAAAAAGGGGATGATTACATAAGAGATCACTCCGATAGCAATAGACAGACCAAACCATTGGGAGAAACTGGCCACAAAGCCAAGGTAGGGTGATAGCCCCCGGCTCGCATAAATATAACTTCCACCTGCTCTTGGCATAGCGGATGCAAGCGTACTATAGCTAAAGGCAGCCATCAATGCCGGAACGGCCGCAAACAGAAACGCTGGCAAAACATATGGGCCAATCCCCGGTACATTTTTTTGAATCATGAACGGGACCACGTAGATAGACGCGCCCAGCATGGAGCATATTCCGGTCGATGCCAGACCAAGTAAACTCAGATGTCGGGGCAGGCTGACTTTGCTCAAGTTATCTTTTAGGTTGATTCTTTATATTTATGAAGATGATCGGCTAAAGATAAACACAAATGTCGATCACGATGCGATAATGAGAGAGAGCGTAAGATCATTTTTACTTGCAGCGGCATTTCTTCTGACCAGTGTTTTGGTAGGTACACTTGGCTATATGGTCATTGAAGGCTACAGCGGGTTGGATGCATTTTACATGACGATGCTGATCGTGTCCTCCGTGGGATTTGGCGAGGTGTTGCCGCTAAGCGATGCTGGAAAGATTTTTACCAGTGTGTACATGGTGCTGAACCTCGGGATCTTTGCGTACATCGTATCCGTAATCAGCAGATACATCTTCGAAGGTGAGTTCAGGAAAATATTTACTACTTTAATATTCAACAAACGGACCCGAAAATTGGATAATCATATAATTGTGGCAGGCTACGGCCGCACAGGTGCGAAGACATGCGATGAGCTCAAAAAGAGCGGCAAGAAATTCGTTCTGGTGGAGAACAAGGACTCAGCGTTAAAGTATGTGCCGGAAAAACCTGGGTTCGAAGTAATCACCGATGATGCCACAGAAGAAGAGGTGTTGATACGAGCCGGCATAAAGTCAGCAAAGTCGATCATCATTACGTTACCCAACGATGCCGACAACATGCTGATTTGTATAACAGCAAAAGGGTTAAATCCCAATGTGAATATCATCGCACGCGCCTCCAATGAGGGAGCAGAAAAGAAATTGTACCGGGCTGGAGCCAACAAAGTGGTAAAGCCATTCGCCATTGGTGGAATTCACATGGCCCACCTCATCACTCAACCCCACGTCATCGAATTCCTTGAGATATTGACCGGAATGACCAAGCAGGACCTCAAGCTGGAAGAATTTCAGTTCAACGAATTAAAAGAGGAGTACAGAAATAAGACCATCAAGGAACTTGACATTCGTAAAAATACTGGCGCGACCGTTTTAGGAATTAAAGATCCAGCCGAGGGTTTCATCTTTGACCCCAATAGCGATACGGTTGTTGAGAATGGCGATGTATTAATCATCCTTGGGTCGGAAGAGCACATCGACAGATTCAAGATGTACTGCGTGTAATTTTTCTTTGATTGTTGCCTTAAGTAGCTGACATTACTGCATTAATTCAGCTCGTTATGCGCTTCGCCTATTTGGTCTCCTTCTTCTTACTTGTTTCACTTATTGGCCATGCACAAATACCTTCGCCAACAGAGACGTTGGGCTTTGAGGTGGGTTCTGATTTTCATCTCGCTACCTATGAACAAAGTGTAGCCTACCTCCGGAAACTGGAAGCAGCAAGTGACATCCTCAAAGTGATTCACATCGGCAAGACCTCGGAAGGACGAGACTGGTATTTTGCTTTGATTTCATCAAAAGAAAACCTTGCCAACATTGACAAGATCAAGGAGATCACCAAGCGACTTGCTCACCCCGACAATCTCACCATGGAGGAAGCAAAGCAACTGGCCAATCAAGGGAAGCCCATCGTACATATTGATGGGGGCCTTCATGCAACTGAAGTGGCTGGTCCCAATCATACGATCTCTCTGGTTTACGACATCGTCAGACAGGCAGATACCCCCAAAATCAAAAACATACTTGACAATGTAGTGTTGATGCTCTGGCCTACAATCAATCCTGACGGGATGACGATGGTGGCAGACTGGTACCACTCCAATGTCGGTACGCCTTACGAGATAGCGCCTATCCCTAAGTTATATCAAAAGTATGTGGGTCACGATAACAATAGAGATGCCTACGCGCTCAACACCATTGAGTCGAGGGTGATGGAAAGAACATGGCGCGAGTGGGAGCCAAATATCATTTATGTCCATCATCAATCTTCTCCTTTCCCGACTCGCATTTGGCTGCCACCTTTTGCTGAACCCATTACACCTCAGACTCCACCAATTATTGCTCGCGAGGTGAACATGATTGGTATGGCCATTGCTCAGGCACTTGAGATCAACAATCAGCCTGGCGCCACGCATATGGGTACCGGATTTGATGCGTGGTATCCTGGCTACATTGATTACCTTCCTGTACTGCAGAACACGCCATCGTATTGGACGGAGACATCATTGTACCGATATGCTACTCCTCATTTCTACACTATTGATGATTATCCGAAAGACAAAACTGACTTGCGTGCTGAGGCGTTGTATCTAAGTCCTTGGAAAGGAGGATGGTGGCGGATCAGTGATGCGATGGGCTATATGAAAACTGCGTCACTCGCCACACTTGACTACGCTGCCAAGTTTGGATACGAACTTCTTTACGGTCGCTATCAGTCGGCTGTGCAAGTGAAAGAGCGCTACACCAAAGAACCACCTTATGCCTACATCATTCCTCAGCAACAGTCTGA
>DAORAG010000312.1:0-4074 GCA_035344095.1 Cyclobacteriaceae bacterium
GCTTCTCCTTAAACTATATTTGCACAACCACTACATCCAATGAAGCAGTACCTCGATTTAATGAAGGATATTCTGGACAATGGATCCAGAAAGACGGATAGAACCGGCACGGGAACATTTTCGGTTTTTGGGCGCCAACTTCGGTTTGACCTCAATGAGGGTTTTCCACTGGTTACGACCAAAAAACTTCACCTTCGCTCGATTATTTATGAGTTGTTATGGTTTTTGAAAGGAGATACCAATATCAAATACCTGAACGACAACGGAGTGACCATTTGGGACGAGTGGGCTGACGAGAATGGGGAACTTGGACCCGTTTACGGAAGCCAGTGGAGAAGTTGGCCAGCACCTAACGGAAAATCCATCGACCAGATCAGCAAGGTGTTGGATCAGATCAAAAACAAACCGGATTCAAGGAGACACATAGTGTCAGCATGGAATCCTGCCGAAGTGGATAATATGGCCTTACCACCATGTCACGCATTGTTTCAATTCTATGTTGCAGATGGCAGGCTTTCTTGTCAATTGTACCAGCGTAGTGCGGATTATTTTCTAGGTGTACCTTTCAATATCGCCTCCTATGCGCTGCTTACACACATGGTAGCGCAGCAATGCGATTTGAATCCGGGTGAGTTTGTTTGGACTGGTGGTGATGTCCATTTGTACACAAATCATATTGAGCAAGCCCAAACTCAGCTGTCGCGTGAGCCTTACCCATTACCGCAGTTGAGGATCAAACGAAAGCCACCAACTTTGTTTGACTACCAATTTGAAGACTTTGAAATAGTCAACTATCAATCACATCCGTCAATTAAGGCGCCCATCGCGGTCTGATTTTTTAATAAAAAAAGATAGGCCTATGCGGCCTATGATTGGTTTGAGCTCTGTGTCTTCCTTGAGCTATTAATTTCCATTTGTCAATCAATTTTTTAAATATAAATTTAGCCTGACAGACTGATTTCATCGGGCAAAAATTTAAACGCATAAATATTGTAAGATGGCACTATGGGATAAACTCAAAGGCGAATTAATTGACATCATCGAATGGCTTGATGATTCAAATAATACAATGGTATACCGGTTCGAGCGGTACGGAAATGAAATAAAAACCGGTGCTAAATTGACCGTGAGAGAAGGACAGGCTGCTGTTTTCATCAATGAAGGTAAGATTGCTGATGTATTCCAGCCGGGAATGTATACACTCAATACGCAGAACTTACCGATCCTATCTACACTACTGGGGTGGAAATACGGATTCAATAGCCCATTCAAGGCCGAGGTTTACTTTGTAAGTACACGCAATTTCACTGACCAGAAGTGGGGTACTAAAAACCCCATTACCTTGTCTGATGACCGCTTCGGAATGTTAGAGATCAGGGCCTTTGGTACGTATGTAACCAGGGTTAAGGATCCTGGGCTTTTCATTAAAGAGATCGTAGGCACTGATGGGCATTTCACGAGTGAAGAGATAAGCCAACAATTGCAGAGCATGGTAGTCACACGCTTTACGGATGCAATCGGTGAGGCTGGTCTGCCCGTAGAATCTTATGCGGCAAAGACGAACGAAATATCAGAACTGATTCAGGGTATTATGAACAGTGAGTTTGAAGCATTCGGCCTCTCACTCACCAAGTTCCTCATCGAGAATGTCTCCATGCCGGAGGAGATCAAGAAAGAAATATTTGAGCTTAGCCGCCTGAGCAAGATTGACCTGAGCAAGTTGGCACAAATGAAAGCGGCCAAGGCGATGGAAAAGGCAGCTGAGAACCCAAGTGGCACCGCAGGTGCAGGCATGGGCATGGGCATGGGGTTTGCGATGGCTAATCAAATGGGTAATATGTTTTCACAACAGCAAGCCCAGCAACAACAACCACAGTCAGGTGGAGCACCACCGCCTATTCCTCAAGCAGTTGCATTTTTTGTAGCCATTAATGGGCAGCAATCCGGTCCATTCGATTTGAATACTTTACAAAACATGGTGGCGCAGAATCAACTGACCCGCGAAAGCCTTGTGTGGCGACAAGGGATGGGAGCGTGGACAGCGGCAGGTCAGGTTAGTGAGTTGGCCAACCTATTTGCAAACACCCCTCCACCGATTCCGGGCTAGTTTATAATGGAAGCAGCAGAAGCGGTAGTTAAGGACGCCAACTCATTTGGTTGTACGAGTTGTGGTGCTGAACTCAAATACAGTCCAGGTTCGACTCAGTTGAAGTGTGAGTATTGTGGATCAGTGAATGATATTCCTGTTTTAACCACTGACATTGAGGAACTTGATTTTAATGCTTACCTGGAGAACACATCACAACATGAAGAGCAGGTTCAGATTCATGCAGTGAAATGTGAAGCTTGTGGTGCCACGTCATCCATCGACCCTAAAATCGAGTCAAGTTTTTGTCCCTACTGTAGTACACCGCTGATTCTGGGTAATGCGCATGACGAGTTAATGATTCGCCCTAGGTTGCTACTCCCATTTAAGTTGGATCAAGGTCAGGCCAAAAACAAATTCAGAAGTTGGGTCAACAAGCTTTGGTTTGCACCGGGAGACTTGATGAAGGCGGTTCTAAACTTCGATCACTTTAAGGGAGTTTATCTTCCGTATTGGACCTACGATTCTGCCACCCGGACCGATTATATTGGACAACGGGGAGAGCATTATTACGTCAATGAATCGTACACAGCGAGTGAGAATGGCAAGCCGGTGATGAAAACCAGACAGGTACGCAGAACCCGATGGCACAACGTTAGCGGCATGGTCAATCACCAATTCGATGATGTGTTGGTCTGCTCATCAACTTCGGTGCCGGGTGAATACGTGCAAAAGTTGGAACCTTGGGACTTGAAAAATCTGGTTCCTTTTGATGACAAATACTTAAGCGGATTTATTACCGAGAAGTATTCAATTGACTTAAAACAGGGATTTGTCAGAGCCAAGGTTATTATGGACGATGAGATTCGTACATTGATCCATCGTGACATTGGTGGAGATGAGCAGCGTATCATGTCCTTGAATACCTCACATACTAATATCACTTTCAAACATATCTTGCTTCCAGCTTATATAAGTGCCTACCGATTTAAAGGAAAACTCTATCGATTTTTAGTGAACGCCCGAACCGGAGAAGTGCAAGGTGAACGGCCTTGGAGTGTTGGTAAGATAGTGATGGCTGTATTAGGAGGAATTGCAGTACTGATGTTGCTCTATTTCCTCTTGTCAAATTAGAACTTTTATATAATCATTCTTTCTTCTATGGATATCAATAAAGCAAAAAAGGGGACAGCAGCTGTATGGGCTGGTGAGACTGACGGATTTTTAATGGGAGCTGCTACCGTACCGATTGTTAATAGTGTCACCTACAGTTATGATAATCTGGACGAGTGGTATGATGTAGCACTCGGAAAAAAGCCTGGACACATCTATAGCAGAAATAGCAACCCAACGGTAGATGTTCTTGAAGAGAAAATCTGCATTTTGGAAAAAGCCGAGGCGGCAACATCGTTCTCAACGGGGATGGCAGCGATAAGCAACACGCTGTACACGCTGCTGAAGTCCGGTGATCGGGTGGTTTCGATTAAGGACAGCTACGGAGGTACAAGTAAAATATTTATGGAGTTTTTACCCCCAATGAATGTTTCAGTGACGCTGTGCGAAACCGGTAACCATGAGGAAATGGAAGCTGAAATCGCAAAAGGCTGTAAGGTGGTCTATATAGAAACGCCAACGAACCCGACACTAAAAGTCGTGGATTTGCGCAGGATGATCAAAGCAGCAAAAGCTGTGGGCGCAACCGTGGTAGTCGATAATACCTTTGCAACGCCTATTAATCAAAATCCGCTTGTGCTTGGCGCTGACGTGGTTGTCCACAGCGCTACAAAATTTTTGGATGGACATTCGGATGCCATGGGGGGGATAGCGTGTGGTAAAAAAGACATCATAAAAAAAATACATCAGTATCGCGAGATCAATGGAGCAACTCTTCATCCGATGTCTGCCTACATGATTATTCGAGGAATGAAAACCTTGGAACTTCGAATTAACAGGCAAAATGAAAGTGCGATGAAAATTGCAGAGTTCCT
>DAORAG010000313.1:0-4063 GCA_035344095.1 Cyclobacteriaceae bacterium
ACTGGTGGGCGACTTTTGGTCGGGTAAGGACTCACACGAAACGTGGACAGCAACTAAAGATGAAACTGCTGAACTACCAGATGCGGAAAAACTCACCTACCTCAAGGAGGGCTATGATCGGATCGATTTCAGTTTTCCGGACACGGAAGGGAACATAGTAACACCGAATGACGAACGCTTCAAAAACAAAGTACTAATTCTTCAAATCTTCGGTACATGGTGTCCCAATTGTATGGACGAGACCCGTTTCCTCAGCCAGTGGTATAATAATAACAAGGATAGAGATGTTGCCATCCTTGGTTTGGCTTATGAAGCAAAAGATGATTTTGCCTACGCCAGTGGACGTGTAAAAAAGATGAAGTCGAAATTGAACGTTCCGTATGATTTTGTGATCGCAGGAAACAAGGATAAAAAAGAAGCAGCCAAGACATTACCTATGCTCAATCACGTATTGTCATTTCCCACAACTATTTTCATTGACAAAAATGGTGAGGTGAGGCGAATTCACACGGGGTTTACTGGCCCTGGCACAGGGGTATTTTACGAAGAATTTATTCAGAGCTTTAACCAGACTATGGATGAACTTTTGGGCGACAAATTGGCTTCTTCTCAATAATGTGTTCTAGGTTTGCACTTTAAATAGTCAGGTACTTTTTCCATGAAAAAAAGGGTTGTTGTTGGTTTATCGGGCGGGGTTGACTCCAGCGTAGCTGCCTATTTGCTTAAAGAGCAGGGTTACGAAGTAATTGCCCTGTTCATGAAAAACTGGCATGATGACTCGGTGACCATCAGCAATGAATGTCCCTGGCTTGATGATAGCAACGATGCGGTTATCGTTGCACAGCACCTGGGCATCCCTTTCCAAACCATTGACCTTAGCAAGGAATATAAGGAAAGAATCGTTGACTATATGTTTAACGAGTACCAAAAAGGCAGAACACCCAATCCAGATGTGTTATGCAATAGAGAAATCAAATTTGATATTTTTCTGAAAGCCGCGATGAAGCTTGGTGCCGATTTTGTGGCAACAGGACACTACTGCAGGAAAGGAGAGATAGAGAGGGATGGGAAAAAAATTTATCAACTGTTGGCGGGCAAAGACGGAAACAAAGACCAGAGTTATTTTCTATGCCAACTCACACAGGAGCAACTTGGTAAGGCCCTGTTTCCGATTGGGGAACTTACGAAACCCGAAGTACGAGCTATCGCCAAGAAGATTGGGCTGGCTACTGCTGAAAAGAAGGACTCTCAAGGACTTTGCTTTATCGGAAAAGTCCATCTTCCTGACTTCCTGCAGCAACAATTGAAGCCAAAAAAAGGCAAGGTGATAGAAATACCTGGTGACTCTACTATTTTCAAAAATGGTTGGTCCGAAGACGATCTAAAAAATATCACTCAGCCTTATGATCTCAGCGCTGAGGCCGGTGCTGAAGTGGGTGAACACAATGGGGCTCACTACTATACCATCGGTCAGCGAAAAGGTTTGAATATGGGCGGTTTCCCCAAACCGATGTTCGTCATTGGTACCGATACAGAAAAAAACCTCATCTATATGGGTCAGGGTGAAGATCACCCTGGTTTATACCGAAGAGGTCTCTTCATCCAGGCGTCAGAAGTTCATTGGGTCAGAGAGGACCTGGCACTTGAAGTTGGAGCATCCCGCGACTACAAAGTAAGAATAAGATACCGTCAGCCGCTCGACCAAGCGAGGCTTACCATGACGGAAGAGGGCCTTTATATTGTTTTCGAAAATCTCCAACGAGGCGTTGCCCCGGGGCAGTTCGCAGCTTGGTATGAAAATGAAGAACTTATAGGATCGGGAGTAATCAATTGACCTTAATAGTCAACTCTGAAGCAAACAACATCTTACGATCATTGTCCTTTCGATTCCATTCTAGTAGAGTGCTAACATCCGGGGTTATCTTACCCTCAAAAGACTGGACTCCATTGGTGATTACAACGATGGGTTGAGTAAGATCGAAATCATCAGGTGAAATCAAAATCGTGTATTGCCTTACATTGCTTGTCTCAACCATCACTGAGTTACCTGACTTGATCAACCGAACAATTCCAAAGGGCAATTCTCTTTTAAAGGCTGTCGTTGGCGTTCCGAGCAAATCAACTGAGTTGGGGTCGTCTAGCTTGCTGTAAGATTTAGTCTTCCCTATTTTATCAATTACCAGATACCTGTATCTATTGAAGTTGAGATTTTCCGTTTGCCAAATGAGCGTATCGGGAAAGGGATCGCGAGGATGACGCTGAACAAAGGTATCGATCGAGTCTCGGAGTTTCGAAAACCATTTTAGATTGTGTCCTTCGCCATTCACGACTATATAATCTGACTTGGGATTACAATCCTTAACGACATCTGCAAAAGGTTTCTCCCATGAAATGTCGAAGATATTGTCAAGACTTGTATTCACGATGTAGAACGGTACGTTTCGAAAATTATTGAAATAGACTTGCCGACTTCCAACTCTGGCAAGCACACGGATTGATCCAATGAACGGTGTCACACTGGACCAATAGGTTTGATCACAATTGGAGAAATAATAGCTCCCGATTCCTCCATCTGATACACCACTAAGCCTGATGTTGTTTTCATCCACATTATAATTCTCCTTGACGAAATTCAGCAGATAGTTAAGATTTGTAGATTGGGTATCACCCCACCACGGTGCGAAGTTCCAGGCGGACGGAAAAATGAAAATTCTATCTGCTTTAAGCAGGTCAGTACTGGTTGTGTCCACGGTATAGCGATAGAGGAAAAAAGGATCAACATTTGAAACTGCACCGTGCAAGTAGACCTGAACTGGATACGGTCGAGTAGGATCATAATCTTCTGGCACTGTTACAACTGCATGTGGGGGTAACTTCGAGTCGGTTTGCTGTGGCACCTTGATGTATCCTGACCTTTGAGGGCTGTAACTTTTGCCTTTCGCCAAGACGGCATAAACCTCATCAAAGGAAAAGTTTGCTCCGACTATTTTCCTGGAAACCTTTTCCTTGTCTGCCGCTGTACCTGCATTCCAATAGGCATTCATCAACTCATTTAACTGCTGGCCCATCGCCACTGAGGTCAATGAAACAAGCAGAACGGTAACAACAATCCTATACATCGTTGGTCTTTGAAGTATTCTAACTCAATGTTAAGACTTCAGTTTCACTACTCATTGGATTCTATAAAACTAATTCATTCAATAGTGAAACTTGAAACACAGAGTAACGCAAGGGAGGGTATAAAACAGAAAAGGTCAACGATGTTGACCTTTTCGAGAGATTACTTTTGGAACTAGTTACCTGTTTCGTCTCCACTGCTCTGATTCGCCAGACGTTTGCGTTTTGCTTGTTGTTTCGCTTTGTGATACCTGCGTCTGTTCCCTTGGGAATCGTCTCCAGCCGCATCCAACCTTGCCTCTTTGATTCGCGCTTTCTTAATACGCTGTTGCTTGTGACGTGCATCTTCAATTCGCGCATTCTTGATTCTGGCTTGTTTGATCCTCGCATGCTCAATTCTCTGTTGAGTAAGATCGGCCTGATCCAGTCTTGCCTGCTTTACTCTCGCTTGCTGAAGTCGGGCCTGTTGTGTGCGATCAAGGCGCTGCACACGATCCATCCTGCTTACAACATCCGTAGTCCTTACGGGATCTGAAGTTCGATCCTGCGCAAACGCATTCACACCAACTCCCATCAACCCACCTAGCACAAAAACCATTACCTTTTTCATAACTGTTGCCGTTTTGTTTGAACCTCGTTTTGGTGGTTAGATACCAGACCACACTACGGGTTTAATCTTAAGGCAGAAAAAGGAAATAATATGCTAATTCAGCGTTGAAAAGACGATTTCATTGCCGTAGAATATTCGGCTATAGTCTGGATGAGCTGCGTATGATCGTACAAAGTAATTAGTGCCCGGTGCCAGGTCGTCCAACTTAATACTGAACTTCCTCATGCCATCCGCAGAACCCAGATCTAATTTCTCTTGCGCATTAAAAAGATTCAAGCCCGACTGCGTGCCCCAAAGAAATCCATACTGTATAGGTCGTATTGAGCCGGTGTCCAT
>DAORAG010000314.1:0-4042 GCA_035344095.1 Cyclobacteriaceae bacterium
AATTATCCAATGTTTCACCATATAGAAGTCCAATTTTTTTAAATCAACTTTCGTTTTTCTTAAATCAAAATCTGACCCCGCCTCAATCCTATGCGAGATTAAAGGACAATAAAAATTGGATTAATGCGATTTCAATTGCTGAATTACTTCAAGGTAAATTTTCAACATTCGTACAAGATGTTTAAGTGATTTTACCAAACCTCCTTCATTAACCTCGCAAAGTTTCCCCCAATAATTTTCTCCACGCGCGCTTCCTTGTAGCCTTTAGCTAAGAGTTTGTCCGCGATGAGTTCGAGTCTGTTGGGATAATTCAGATCGGGCACGAACATAAAAATCTTTTCATCTTCACCGGGTGCAGCACGTCCCGCCTCCTTGCGTTCGCGCACAAACTTCGCATGTGCGGTTTTGTAAGCTTCGGTAACGTTGTGTGGTGTGATCGATAGGTCACTGCCGATACCTACATGGTCTTCACCACAAACATTCACCGCATGATCTATGTGCTTCACCACATCATCGGCCATCGGCTGTGTGCCCATGGTGAGAAATGGCATAAGGTAAATTCCCACCACGCCACCTTTATCCGCCATGGCTTTAAGTTCTTCATCGCGCTTGCTGCGAGGGCGGTCCGCCACTGCCTTGCAGCCCGAGTGACTGATAGCCACTGGTGCTGTGGAAGCTTTGATGCCGTCCGCTGTGGTTTTGGTGCTGCAATGAGATAGGTCAACGACAATTTTTTGTTTGTTCAGTTCAGCTACAAAATCGTGTCCATATGGACTAAGCCCCGCATCGTTGGGCACGAGACAACCATCAGCAATTTGGTTGCGGCCGTTGTACGTCAGCTGCATGATCATCACGCCATGACTTCTGAACATCTCTACTCTCGATAAGTCCATGCCGATGACGCTGCAATCCTGAAATCCGAAAATGATGCCAAGTCGTTTGGTGTCTTTGGCCGTTTTCAGGTCGGCCATCGAGCGCACTTTCATCAATGCATCAGGGTGCTTTTGCAATTCGCGCTCCCACATGGCCATGTTTTTAAAATAGCCCTCTACATCACTACCACCACCTCCACCTACCGTCAGGTTTACTGCGGTGATGCCGGAGGCAATGGCATTCTTTACCATCTCTGGCGATAATTCCGTGAAGCGTTCGGACGTGTTGAATGGTCCGGGGCTTGCCAGGAAGTCGATGACGGTGGCTTTGCTGTAACCCGGCCATGGAGAAGGTCGGCTACCGATCGGTGAAGTAGATATGGGAAAGGATGAGTTGCCAAATCCTACCAATGGTGCGGCACTGAGCGCGGTGGCCAGTTGCGCAAATTTTCTGCGGCTGATGGTTGTCATAAGAGTTAAGATAACAGAAAAGAAAAATTGTAAATAGTCTATTTGTGGCAGATGGTAGAATTCAGATTTGATGTTTCAACACTTTAATTGTTTTGGCGCTTCTTTATCTTGGAGTTACCAACCAACCTAACCTTATGAGAATATTGAATTACCTCGGCTACCTGGTGATAGTCTTCGTAGTCGCCATCGGGGCGTTGCTTGCCTATGTCAACTTTGCACTACCCAACGTGCCCGATCCGGAAAATCTTACCATTGAATACACACCTGAACGCATCGAACGGGGTCGGTACCTGGCAAATGCCGTGACTGTGTGTATGGACTGCCACTCAAAAAGAGACTGGGGAAAGTTTTCAATGCCGCTGACTGAAGGTACCCTGGGGATGGGAGGTGACAGGTTTGATCAATCGATGGGGATGCCCGGTGTGTTTTATGCCAGGAACATTACACCGAAAGGAATCAGTCGCTACACTGACGGTGAACTTTATCGCGTGATCACCATGGGCGTAACCAAAGAGGGGAGAGCCATCTTTCCATTGATGCCTTATCCGTATTATGGACGGATGGACAAAGAAGACATCTACAGCATCATTGCCTATGTGCGCACGCTTGCTCCTCTTGACAATGAGGTGCCGGACTCACAGGCGGATTTTCCAATGAATTTCATTCTTAATACAATTCCATCACCGGCAGATCCTCAGCCTCGTCCTGATAAGAATGATGTGCTTGCTTACGGAGCTTATTTGACCAACGCATCCGCTTGTATGGAATGTCATACCAATGTGGACAAGGGACAAATCATTCCCGAGTTGGCATTTAGCGGAGGCAGAGAGTTTAATTTTCCTGACGGATCGGTGCTTCGCTCTTCCAACATCACCCCACATGACACAGGTATTGGTGCAATGACGGAGGAAGCCTTCATCGCGCGGTTCAAGATGTATGCAGATTCAAGTTACGTTGCACCCGATGTGGCCAAGGGCGAATTCAACACCATCATGCCGTGGATGATGTACGGTCAGATGACGCGCGAAGACTTGTCAGCGATATACGCTTACCTGCGCACGGTTCAACCCATTGAAAACAAAGTGACCAAGTTTAGCAGTCCGGGTGCGGGAGACTAGCAGATGTGTAGTACAGTCAACTAGTCGTACTCGAAAATCTTTTTCCGATGTTCGGTGCCCCAATTGTGCAGGGCTTCGATAACCGGGCAGAGCGACATGCCATGTTGTGTGACGGTATAGATCACTGTGACGGGGGCAGTGTCGAATACATCGCGTGTCACCATCCGGTTCAATTCAAGTTCCTTCAACTCTTTGGAGAGCATACGTGCCGTGATGCCTTCCAACGATCGCTGCAATTCCTTGAATCGCATCGGCCCTTCTGCGGTGAGCACGTGCAGGATAGGGAGTTTCCATTTTCCACCTACGATATCCAGCGCATCACGAATAGCAAGTCCGCTTTTTGAACAGCTTTTTACTTCCATGATCTAAAATTACGATGAACAGTCATGGTATACCAGTTGTAACCGGTATACAAAAGTATACTGATACGATTCGGATACTGTTGAGGGCCAATTTTGCTGCGAATCAAAATTATTTAACAATGAAAATAACAGTAATTATCGCCCGCGTTGTGCTGGGCCTTGTGTATGCGTCTTCCTCGATTTTTTTCTTTTTGGGAATGATGCCTGAGGCAGAATTAGGTGAAACCGCAGGAACATTTGTTGGAGGCCTTGCAGCTTCAGGCTACCTGATGCCGTTGGTGAAAGTGATTGAGTTAGCTTGTGGTGTTGCACTTATCTCTGGAAGGTTTTTGCCTTTAACTACGGTGGTTATTTTTCCCATCACACTAAACGTATTCTTGTTTCACGCGTTTCTGGCACCGGAGGGTGTTGCGGTTCCAATCGTGATGATGGCCGCCAACTTGTTTTTGGCTTACGCTAACCTTGAGAAGTACCAGCCGATGTTGGCGTTGAAGTGATTGAATCAAATTCGGAATTCTTCTGTACCTTTAAATATGGATTCCGAATTGATTTTTTTAGTGGAAGAGGCTGACGAAGGTGGTTACCAGGCCAAGGCTCAGGGCGAAAGCATTTATACGCAGGGTGATTCCATGGATGAACTTCGAAAGAATGTCAAGGAGGCTGTGATTACCCACTTTGATGAGGGAAAACATCCGAAGGTAGTTCGCCTGCATTATTGATCACACAAAATTAAGCTGAGGTTGCCAAGTGTTATTGGTGCGGTGATTACCTTGCGCCATGTCTTCGTTGCAGTACGTACTGGAGATTCTGGGCACATTGTTTTTTGCGATCAGCGGGGCGTTGGCCATTCGCGATCGCAACCCGGATTTGTTCGGAGCGACTTTCACCGGTTTTGTGACGGCCATCGGTGGAGGTACACTGCGTGATATCATGTTGGGTGCTTATCCGCTTGTCTGGATTTCCGATATCAACTTTCTGTATGCCATCCTGTTGGGTGTGGTGGTAGCCTACATCTTTTTCAAAGTGTTGGTGGGATTGCGCAGAACGTTTATGTTTTTTGATGCATTGGGAATTTCCTTCTTTACCATCCTGGGTGTAGAAAAGGCATTGTCTCTTGGCTTGCGACCTGAGATTGCCGCGATGATGGGTATGTTCTCAGCCGTCATGGGTGGCGTCATCCGCGATACATTGATCAACGAACAACCCGTGTTGTTTCGCA
>DAORAG010000315.1:0-4029 GCA_035344095.1 Cyclobacteriaceae bacterium
AATTTTTTCATTCCATTTTTTGCCTCGCTGAGTTTTTGTGTCGGGTGCTGATATGGTTTTCAACGTGGCTCCCGTTTCTTTACACAGTTGATGCCACGGATAGTAGTTGCTGGGGAATTGTTCTCCAGCAACAATCACATTTTCAGATCTTTTCAGCTTGATATTGTTGGCAGCGTTGGCCAATCCATAAGAAGCAGAAGGGATGATTACAATGCGATTGGCAGCAGGCGCATTAACCAGTTTGGCGAACTCTTTCCGTAGCAGTTCTCCTGTTGTAAAAAAGTCTGCTGCTGAAATAGTGGAGGGATTCCGTTTTTCACTCATACCTGTCATTCCTGCTCTCTCCACACTCTTCATCAGAGGAGACATATATCCGCAGTTGAGATAAATCGAACCTTTGGGCAAGGAGAATTTTGAGCGTTGGGAGGTTAACATCGATTAGTAGTTCGTTCTGGACAATCCGAGTGAGTCGCGAAGTACGTCAAATTCTTTTTTATTTTTTCTCCAATAGTCAATGTAAAGTGTCTTGTCTAAAGTGGCTGTTGTAGTTCTAAGTTCTTCTCCCTCTCTAAATTGTTCTCGCCAGCCCAATATCTTGTGCGGGAAATCTTTTTGGACCTGTATTTCCAAGGTTCGATCACCAAAAGAAACCTTGTAAACTACTTGAGACTCCTCGTTTTTTCTTTCAATGGTTGCTTCAGCGGGCTTTAGGTTTTTATGTTTCAGTCTCGTAAAAAACAGGCCAGGCAGGATCTTTACTTTTCCCATTGGTATATGATCTGGATCAATGCGAATGAGGTTAAACAACTCATCTTCCAAAAGAACCTTGTCAGTTTCAAAATGGGCGTCTCCTTCACTTTCAAAGTACGAGTAGCTGTCTACCTTGTATTTATTTCTTTGCAGATTCATTTGCGAAAAAACATGACCACACCATTCCTGAGAGGTCATCGTCACTTTCATTGTATTTGGAAATTGATTTCTGCTTACAGGCGTAAAGGCTGACAGCATCATAGAGTATGGATAGATACCTGTAACAAAATTCTTTGTGTAATTAAGTTTCATAACGGTAGCCTTATCATCACCCGCAGCTTCAGGGTCATCGAGCTTTACCTGCTTTGACTTTGAGAAGCCTTCGGTAACAAAGATCAACATAGCTTTCCCGTTTCTATTTTCTCCATATCGTGATTGATCAAGATTGTAGGCATTGACCTCTGCCTTACCTGCGTACCAATAGTTTTTGAAAGCCTCGGTATCGTACAGGCCTGTCTTATCATCTTGTGAAAGTGCTTGCTGGTTACAGGCGATGGCCACAGCGACAAGGCCAGTCAAAACAAAGAATATTTTCAACATCTTCATGGTGTAAAAACTAGTTTTTGTTATTTTAAATTCCGCGTTTAATTAAACCATTGGTTACCAAAGTGATCGAATGGTTATAAAGAGCTACATTGCATCGCGTATGAAAGTGCCGGTCGAGATTTACAGGGGAATAGAGTATGTTCAAATCTCCAAATTACCCCAACCTCAGAGGGAAATCATCTTACAGTCATTGCCGGCCGATCAAATCATCAAAATACTTACGGACAAAGAACTCCTTAACGACTGCGTCCAATATAAGCATTATGAAAGTTGGTACATCCAGCATTGGAAGGACAGAACCGTTTCAATAAAGGCGCTGGAGCCGTCTGTTAAGCTAGCCAACGACTAGTCCCACACGCCTTCCGGAACAATCTCAAGTACATTTCCAATTGGGTCTTCAAAGTAGAAGGACTCTAACCCGTTAGCCCATTGAAGTGTGTCAATGATTTTGATCCCCTTTGACAGGATTTCTTCCTTATGGCTATGATACTGGTCGGACGACACCTCAAAGGCAAAATGATATTTCCCTTCGGAGTAATGGGCAGGAGGACTGGTTTTGTGCCGGGAGTCATCTGGATTGAAGCATAACAAAACAGAATTGCCTGCCCGAAAAAAGACATGCTTACCCTCTACTTCACCGATGATGGGGAGGCCCAGCAGTTCGTGGTAAAATGCGCGAGCTTTATTCAGGTCAGGAATGTAGATGCAAGTTTCTTTAATCCCTTTTATCGTCATAGTGTCAGCTGCTAAGTGATTTTTTTAATTCGGTGTATTCATTCCACATTTCTCTCAAAATATCAGCTGCCGGTTTGATCTCTTTGATAGCTGCGGAAACCTGTCCGATTTCCAACTCACCTTCTTTAAGATCTCCTTCAAAGATGCCTCTCTTTGACCGCCCCTTTCCCAATATGGTCGCCAGCTCATCCTTAGATGCACAGCGCAGTTCTGCTTCCCGCACCTTTTCATAAAATTCATTTTTGATCATCCGTACGGGAGTCAGTTGCTTCAGTGTTAAGATTGTTTCTCCTTCGGCACTGTTGGTGATCCTTTTTTTGAACAGTTCGTGCGCTGATGACTCTTCGCTGGCGGCAAAGCGAGTGCCCACCTGCACGCCAGAGGCACCCAAAACCTCAGCAGCCAGCATCGTCCGGCCAGAGCTAATGCCACCTGCAGCGATCACGGGGATTGAGACAGCATCACACACCATTGGGATGAGACAAAAGGTGGTGGTCTCTTCACGGCCGTTGTGTCCGCCCGCCTCAAATCCTTCTGCTACAACGGCATCAACACCAGCCATTTCACTTTTGATTGCAAATCTGGAGCTGGATACGACATGTACTACGGTGATTCCCCTTTCTTTGAGATACCCGGTCCAGGTGGCGGGGTTGCCAGCAGAAGTAAACACAATCTTGACTTCCTCATCCGTGATGATTTTCATGAGCTTGTCAATCTCTGGGTAGAGCAGCGGCACATTGACGCCAAATGGCTTCGTAGTGGCGGCCTTACATTTTTCAATATGCTCCTGGAGTGTGGGCGGATGCATAGAACCAGCACCGATTAAACCCAGCCCACCTGCGTTGCTCACCGCTGAGGCGAGGCGCCATCCGCTACACCAGACCATACCTGCCTGAATGATGGGTATTTCGATTTTAAATATGTCTGTGATAGACCTTTTGCTTGTCATCTGGCCTGATTTCTGTTTAATAATTCTTAGCTATAAGGCTGAAAATCTGATCATTAGATTTCCGGCTGTTTTTCTTGTTCGATTGGGAGGAGATTTTAGTTGTCCACAAAGAAGTGATTGATTTATTTAGGTCTAAAATACTGATTAACAACAAGTTAACTCATAACATGTTGATAATGTTGATAACCTCGCATTTTTGTGGAAAAGTTTTTTCGCTGGATTTTGGTAATTATAAGTCATTGAATTTTAGCACTTTTAACAAATTCCTATCATCGATCTTACACGCGGTATTTTCCGAATATATAAATTCGTTGCCCCTGACGAACCTAAGAACAAACAGCTCGTTTTTGAAGGTATGAAATGCGCACATAAATACTTTGAGCAGAAAGAAAATGTTTATTTGGGCATTCCCTGCCTGCGGCAGGCAGGCATGTGGCTTGAAATAGACATTATAAGCACATGAAAAGGTTAGCTTTTATTTTACTTGGATTCTGCTGGTTAACCGCTTCGGCTCAGTCTGAGGCGCCTTTGGTGAAAATACAACACCTGGAGAAGGTAATGCAGACCGAGTCCGATCAGATTCAGGTCATCAATTTCTGGGCTACCTGGTGTGCTCCATGTATCAAGGAGTTGCCGCTCTTTGAAAAACTAAATGCAGCTCGGCAGGATGTTAAAGTCACGCTGGTGAGCGTGGATATCGACCTTGATCCAGACCCTGACAAGGTTTACCGTTTTGTCGCGCGGAAAAAATTAAAATCTGATGTGGTAATTCTGAATGAGACCGACCCGAATAGCTGGATAGATAAAATCGATAAGAGTTGGTCCGGGGCAATTCCAGCAACATTGATTGTAAACTCCACAACTGGCAAACGGACATTTGTTGAGAAGGAACTAAAGGAAGGGGACCTTGAGGAATTGATTGCCTCAGTAAAAGACTAAAATCAAAATGAAATATAAATCGACTATGAATGCAGTAAAAACAATTTTCG
>DAORAG010000316.1:0-4024 GCA_035344095.1 Cyclobacteriaceae bacterium
ATCGATATGGGGCTACCAGCGGCAGCATTAATTTCATCAGTTTGAAAGGCGAAATACTACGCCTGACCGCTTCTTTGTTGAGTAGTTGAAATTTTTCGGGAGTGAATCGGCCTCCGCAAAGGCCTGAGAAGATGCTCAGTTTGGCGAGGATGGCAGTGTACATAACATAAAGTGAAAAGAGGAATTCATCTTTTCTTCGTTCTTTAAAGGCAGCTTTGATAATTAGAGTGAAGGCTATCCGCCTCTGCGTCTCCAGATCGCTAATGATCGTTTCGATGTCGGGCCTAACGCTGGCAAATGTTCTCATTCCTTTCAAAAGGTCCTTGTGCATATCCTGCGCATCGTTGCAATATTGAATCAAGGCCCCTACTTCGTACCAGGTTTGCCTTTCATTTGCGTTGATCTCCCCTCCTGCTATTGCCCGCAAGAGCAAAAAGTTATAACCACACTTTTCTCTGCAGATAAGGTCCACTTCTTCTTTTGAAATGCCTGGATCAAACTGACGTTTACTCTTTACCTGGGCATCAAATAGTTTTTCATAGTAATGAACTACCTCCTCTTTTAATTTATTAGGTATTGAGGCGGTAAACGCGTGGTAGGCAGTAAGGTAGATTTGTTGTACTTTATTGTGAGCTTTAGAAAGATCTGGGGGTCTTCTCAACTCCCCGAGCTCTTTATCACTCAACTCTACATCATCAATAATCAGATCGCACAACGCCACAAGTACCCCGCATCGGAAGTAACATTCCTTTGTAGCCGCGGCTAGTGACTCATTACTCAGCCTTGCGAAGCTCTCCCCGACAAAAAGAAACTCAGCCACATACCATTGCATCTTTTCTAGTGCATTCTGTGGAAACATTGACTCAACTACAGAAGAGAATGGGGCAAACTCGGCTTGCAATTTCTTCTTTGCGAATCGATGGTATTCGGAACTTGTTCGATTGAACTTATTGATATGATGTATCGCTTGGGCGAAACGGACAAGCAGACTTGGTTTAGCCAATAAGGAGCTAATATGAGTCTCAATCATTATTAAACTATGGCAATATATGGTCAGAAATCGTATTCAAAACTTTCCTGTCCTCGGTATCCTAAAATATGTCGAATTTCATGTAACCATCCGCGAAAGCCGTAGTGTTTATCTCTAAACCCGAACTATGCTTGCCAACTATCTCAAAATCGCCCTCCGAAACCTGTACCGGTACAAAAGCTTCTCAATCATCGCCATTAGCGGACTTACCTTGGGAATAACTTGCTGTCTGGCCATATTCCTTTACGTTGGACACGAACTCAGTTACGATCAATACCATCAAAAAAAAGAAAACATATACCGGTTGGCGACAAGCTTTGGCGATAGCTATGGCGCTTACGAAGGTATTGCAAAAGTACACGGACCTTGGGGGCCCACCGCAGCTCGTGAACTACCGCAAGTCGAAAATATGACCCGGTTTGTTCCCGCAGGACAAAATCTTTTCGAGAAAGGTGACAAAAAGTTTTACGAAGCTAAAGGGTTTATTACTGACTCCACCGTCTTCGACATTTTCGACTTCGAGTTCATTGGCGGAAAACCAGCCAGTGCACTCACACAACCTGATGCCATCGTGATAAGTGAGTCGATGGCAAAAAAATATTTTGGTAGTCAAAGCGCGATCGGCCAAACACTGACTATAGAAAACAGTAGAGAGGTGAGCGTGACAGGCGTAATCAAAGATGTACCGCTTAATTCACATTTCACCTTCGATTATCTTTTGCCAATGGCGGGCTACAACCACCCTCAAAAGGACAGCTGGGAACAATGGAATCAATTTTACACTTATCTCCTTTTACGACCAGATGCCGATCCCACACGGGTGGCAAATCAGTTTCATGATCTTTTGAGCGCCCACTTAAGTAAGGAGTCCGTTCAATCATTCCAGCCCTTCTTGCAACATCTCACAGCAATTCATCTTCACTCCAATCTTTTCCGAGAGATCAATGCCAACTCCGACATCACCAACGTTTACATTTTTGCTGCCATCGGTTTGTTGGTGCTCGTTATCTCCTCTATTAATTTTATCAATCTCACCACAGCCAGGGCCCTTACCCGAATGAAGGAAGTAGGCGTTCGTAAATCAACGGGAGCACTTCGATCACAACTTACGATTCAATACCTAAGCGAAACCATCGTCATTAGCTTCATTGCACTGATCATTGCAATTGGGCTGCTGGTCTTGTCGTTGCCATACTTCAATGTACTGATCGGAAAACAATTGTCACTCTCATCTTTGTTTGAGCCTCAATTTGTCGGAGTAGCTATTGGTATTTGTTTAGTCGTTGGATTTCTATCTGGAAGCTATCCTGCGCTTTACTTGTCACGACTCAAACCATCAGAGGTTTTGAAAGGCAAGACAAAAACAGGTTCCCATCAGATTGCACGGCAAGGGCTTGTGGTACTTCAATTTGCAATTTCAATTTTTCTCATTGTTGCTGCGATCACCATCTATCGTCAACTGGAATTTATCCAAAGCAAAAAGCTTGGATTCAATCCGAGTGAGCTCATCACCATTCCCATTCAATCGGGAACGTTGCGCGAAAAATCCGAAACCGTAAAAAATGAATTGCTAAAACTCAATGCGATAGAAAGTGTTTCGATCTCCGGAGGGCAACCCGGTGGAAGCGATTGGGGAATCCCTGTGCTGCCAGAAGGAATTGATCCCGAGCAGGCACCATCGACCAGGGTACTGGCGGTGGATTCAGAGTTTGTTCCCACCTTCGAGATGGAGCTGGTCTCAGGACGTAATTTTTCAAAAGATATCGCAAGCGATACCGCAGCCTATCTGATCAACGAAGAGGCGGCCCGCCAACTGGGATGGGATAATCCTCTATCTAAGACGCTCAGCATGCCGGCTGTCGGACGTATGCCTGGGCCTGTCATTGGTGTTCTGAAAGATTTTCATTTCAGATCGCTTAAAGAAAAGATTGGGCCCGTTGTACTTTTTATCCCACCCGCCAATTGGTTTTCGATGTATACGGTGCGCGTCCGCTCAGGCCAAATGGCAGAAGGTATTGAAGGGATAACTGATGTCTTTGCACAATTTGATCCAACACATCCCTTCACCTATTCTTTCTTTGATGAATCTTACGGCCAGCTTTATGAAGCGGAGAAAAGATTTGGAAAACTCGTGGGGCTGTTTACCGGCATCGGGATCTTCGTTGCGTGTCTCGGTTTGTTTAGCCTTGCTGCCTTTCTGATCGAACAACGCACAAAGGAAATTGGCATCAGGAAAGTGATGGGTGCCACAGCGCGATCCATTTCATATATGCTTACATCAGATCTTATCAGGTTGGTATTGGTTGGCTTTCTCATTGCCTCTCCGATCGGATATTATGTGATGCAAAACTGGCTGGGGAATTTTCAGTACAAAATCGACCTATCTCCATCATTGTTTTTGCTCACAGGAGTAAGTGCAGTGGCCATATCAGGAATCACGATAGCATATAAGGTGCTGAAGGCAGGACTCACGAATCCGGTCGATTCTCTGCGTGTAGAATAGCTTGTGGTCGATGAACAGTGGTCGAGACCGAACACTTTTGTTCATAATGCAACACCAATCCAAGAATAATGTTCAAATAGGCGAAAGTTTGCAACCTCGCAAAAAAGGCGCGGTCATTGTGTAACCGTAAGACCTTTAAGAAGTGTCATTATTGTATTGTAGCACCCAACATTAACCTCAATGATAAGTAACTACCTAAAAGTTGCCATAAGAAGCATCTTCAGAAACAAGCTCACTGCCTTTATCAACATCGCAGGGTTGGCCCTGGCCATGGCCTGCGCATTGCTCATCTATCTATACATAGCCGATGAGGTAAGTTATGACAAATACAACAGCCACGCGGATCGTCTGTATCGGGTCACACGAGATTTCAAGTCGCCAGATGGGTCGGTAAATCTTCATCTTGGGAATGTCGCACCTCCAATAGGTCCGCTCCTAAAAAATGACTTTGGTCAAATTGAAGTTCTGGCCCGTACAGTGAACTTTAATTT
>DAORAG010000317.1:0-3974 GCA_035344095.1 Cyclobacteriaceae bacterium
GTTCAAAGGTTACTTCTTTGGAGTCAGGAAGGTTGTGCTTTGCCTCTTGTATTTTTTGTGAAAGCGTGGTCGGGTTCGTTTGATCATTAACCAATAAATAGGCGAAGTAATTATACATCCCCCATGAAGTCGAATAGCCATCTCCAAGTACCCGCTCGAGGTTTTCGAAGGAAATGAGGTAGTTAAATGTAAAATGGGATTGCTCGGGTACATCTTTCACAACTGCGCCAACTTGAAAATCCAGTTGCTCGTCCTTCAAGGTGATGATCTTTCCAAGTACGTCCGTTGATCCAAAAACTTTGCGTGCTGTTGATTCGGTAATCACCACGGAGTTCAAGTCGGACAGCGCCTTTACAGGATCTCCATTTATGGCCGGGAAGGTGAAGATGTTGAACAGAGATGGATCAGCCATCAGGAAATTCTTTTCCAAAAAGGAATCATCTTCGTGGGTTACCAGTACGTTTGGGTTGTAGGATACGTTGGTAAATCTGACATAATCATCAATGCCGGGTATTTGGCTCTTGAAAAGGGGAGGCATGGGTGCTGCGACCTTTACCCAAAAATCCTCTGTGCTGGGATCGCCAGCAACAAGGCGATAAATGGACTTGTAGTTCGTGTTGAATCGATCGTACCCCAATTCAAATTGGATGTGCAGGTAACAAACCGCACAACAGGCCAGGCCAAATGCAAGCCCAAGTATGTTGAGCAGGCTGCTTTGCTTGTACTTTAATAAATTCCGCAGGGAAACTTTCAGGTAATTGATGAGCATAGTTTTTTGATTTGAGGTACAGACGTTAATTATCTAATCGCCAGCAAGGCTCAGGGTTTAGACACTATTCATTGAATGAGGTTACAAGCAAAAGACCTGCGCCAACCACAAGGGTTGCAGGAGTGATTATTAGCGATTCAGCGGTGCCTTATGAGATTGTGAACAGGTAGCCGTGCCCCTTGATAGTTGTGATTTTTATAGAGGGGTCCGGTTTGAGGTATTCGCGCAGCTTGGCAACATAAACGTCCAGATTCCTTGAGTTAAAGAAAGAGTCATCTCCCCAAATTTTCATCAGTATGTCCTTTCGTAGTATTGGGGTGTTTTTGTGCGTAAGCAAAAGATGAAGCAATGTGGCCTCACGATGTGAAAGCTTTTTGTCAATCCCCTCCATCTTCAACTCGTAACGGAGAGGTAGAAATTCGAACCGACCAAACCGGATTGATTCAGGCATGGCAGCCGATTTGCTGTTGGTCAAATGGAGTAGATTATTAATTCTTACCAGTAACTCTTCAACACTGAATGGTTTTTTGATGTAGTCGTTACCTCCGGATTCAAACCCTTTGATTACATCTTGGGTTTGAGTTTTCGCTGTCACAAAAATGATAGGCACATCGGATTTTACGTTTCTTATTTCTTTGGCGATGGCGTATCCATCCTTGCCTGGCAACATGACATCCAGTACACAGATATCAGGTTGTACTCGTTTGAATAATTCCAATGCACTGGAGCCGTCATCAGTCATTGACACGGAAAAATTCCTGCTCTCAAGGCTCTCCTTAACGATTCGCCCGAGGAAAGGCTCATCCTCCACATACAATAATTTATTTCTTTCCATGCTTCGGTAGCGTAATGGTAAAGATACTTCCGGTTCCACCTTTGCTTTGGACAGTGATTGATCCTTTATGGCTTTCAATAACCTGACTCACGTAACTCAGGCCCAGTCCATATCCCTTTACGGCATGAAGGTCTCCCGTAGGCACACGAAAAAATTTCTCAAAAATTTTTCGGTGATAGGCTTCTGGAATTCCGATACCATTATCCTTAATGGAGCAAGAGATCACATTTTGAGACTCAGTGAGGGTGATGTTTAATGACGGTGAATTCGGAGAATATTTCAGTCCATTGTCGAGAAGATTGAAAAGCATATTGGACAAATGGTCTTTGTCACCGAAGACTTTAAAATCATCGCCTGACTTTGATATTGAAATGCTCGCGCCCTTCTTGTCAGCGATGAGCTTGAATGACTGCACCACCTCTTCGGCCAATTGGCTGAAATCGAGCCATTCCTTATTTAAGACGGCTTCACTGTTTTCCGAGAGAGATGCATTCAATACACGTTCTGTCAACATCGTTAACCTTCGCAATTCATTTTCAGCTATCTCCAAATACTCTCGCGAAGTGTGAGAATCAAATTGACCTTTGAAGTTTTTGAGACCCTCAAGAGCCACACCTACTGTAGTGATTGGAGTTTTAAGTTCGTGAGAAATATTACTAATCAAGCCGTCTTTGATGCCAACAAGCCTCTGCTGCAGCAGCAGGTTCCGATAAAGAAGCGTGAACGAACCGATCACAAGCAGCGTTAGCGCCAGTGAAAACAAAATTTGCGGGCTGATGTTGCCGAGGATCAACCATTTGATATTATCAAATTCAATTTTGAAAATCCCGCTGGGAGTGCGTATCGTGCTTTCCGAAAAAATGAACCGGGAATGATCCGCGTCATCATCTGCAAGCAGCGCGAGGTGGACAGGCTGATCGATTCCAACTTTATGTAGTTCTTCTCGGTACTTCTCTTCTATTACTTTATGGTCCAGTGTGTCAATCTTAAAACGTACCATGAAGTTTCTCTGGTGAGGAACCACAGGTTCACCGTTGGCAGGCGCGATTAGAACGTGCGCGTTTGATGTGCTATCCACCAGCACCTGAATCATTCGACCGTGCTTTATCTGCGCTGTTGAATCAGTTGACGTTCGCAAGGGTGTTGTTAAGTCAACCTTCAAAAGAGTTTTTTGAAGAAGGGAATCATTGAGCTCGAAAACTGTGTTGCGGAATAGCATATGCGTTTCGCGCTGGAATCGGGACAACTCGTTGTTGTATTCCATTCGCAACCAAAACAATTCGAGTCCTAACAACAACACGATGCTTGAGATGATGGCGAGAAGCGTAATAGAGTTCGAGCGACTTTTCACATTGTAAAGGTACGTGCAATTCATCTCGCGGATTCGATTTTAACCTTAATTAACATTGCTTACAGGTCATTTAACCAACGCCTGCATGATGCTCACGTAAATTTCGAGGTATAGAAATAGTCAAAAAACCGAAATAACATGAGAGTACTTTTTACCATCGCAGCGTTTGCGCTGCTGCTTACCGTTCTTAATGCGGATGCCCAAAATCTACAAGGTGAAATCATTTACGAATCGAAGATCAATATGCACCGGAGGCTTCCACCGGGGCAGGAAGAAATGAAAAAGATGATTCCTGAATTCAACATCTCCAAAGAGCAGCTTGTTTTTACGGCTAATGAATCGCTGTACAAACCGATTATCGAAGATGAGCCTGAGGCATTTGATGGTGGAGGGGTGAGTATCCAACTGGCGAAGCCCTATTTTGAACACTACCTGAATGGCGATACCAAGCAAGTAACTTCGAAGCGAGAATTTATGGGTAAGAGTTTTTTAATCGAAGATGAGTTACCCATACACCCTTGGAAATTTACCAACGAAACTAAAACGATCCTTGGCTACGAATGCAGGCAGGCTTATTACACAACGGAAGACACCAATCAGACAATTACCGCATGGTACACCTCAGCGTTGAGGCCCTTTCTCGGGCCAGGCACATATGGGTCGCTGCCCGGGGCGATTCTGGCACTTGACATCAACAATGAAGACCAAGTGTATGTAGCAACTAAGATAGAGTTGCGTGAGTTGAAGAAGAACGAAATAAAAATCCCAAAAGGCGGAGAAGTGACAACGGAAGAGGGCTTTAAGAAGATGCGCGATGAGAGAATAAAGCAGATGGGTGGACACGGTGGTGTTGTTATTAGGAATTAAGATTTCAAATCTATCTACATATCGATGAAGAAGTTTCAATTTATATTGGTGCTGACATTTTTGGCCACAGCGGCCCTGGCACAGCGATCTACAATTACCGGGAGAGTGGTGGATACGCTGACGGTATCTTTGCCTTCATCGACAGTGATGCT
>DAORAG010000318.1:0-3957 GCA_035344095.1 Cyclobacteriaceae bacterium
CCTGACGCTAAACGCAAAAGTGAAAGGCATCAGCAAGGAGAAGTTTGACGAGCTGGTAGCTGATGCAGAAAAGAACTGTCCTATCTCAAAACTACTGAACACAAAAATTACGGTGACCGCAACGCTCAATAGCTAAGGTTACCATGTCGCTGCTACAAGAAGTTTACATCTACAAAAACGGACTGGAGATCTCTCTCACTATTCTGGCCGTTTTGCAAAGCATTTATATCCTGCGCAAGCCCGGCATCAAAAATGCTGGGCTTCTTCACGGGCTGACATTCGCATTGCTCTCGGTGAACTTCTTTCTCCTCACCCTCACCAACATATTCCACTTGAAGATCGATGACCTGATCTTCGCTCTCCCGCTAGCCAGCTACGGGCCGTTGAGTTATTTCATGGCAAAGAATATCGCGGAACGCGATGCAAAGGCCAGTGGTATCACTATCGCCACGACAGTTGGGTCAGGGTTCTTTCTCTTTTATATCGTAAATAGTATCACTCCACAATTTACAGGAGTCGAGTACTACTGGAATATCCTATTTATTGGGTTAGCTGCGGTGCAAACATTTCAACATTCCCATCGACTTGAACAGCACCAAAAAGCGTGGTTGCTGCAATACCTGATCGGGTTTGGTCTTCTCTTCAGCAGTTATCTGCCTGTATTCTATGCGCAGCACTTTTATCCCGATATCTTTTTGTCCTTCAAGGTACCGTTCACGGTTCTGTTTATGCTTTTTCTCATCAACAATTTCAGGCATTTGGTACAGCGGCCTCATCTGCTTACGCGCCTCGCAGCAGAAACAACTCCAGTAGCGCACGCCATCACACAATTCATGAAAGATGAGAAGCCTTTCCTGCGTTTTGATTTTGACCTGAAATCAATGGCGCTGCGGACTGGCTATCCGGAACGGTTATTGTCAGAAACGATCAACAGGTCATTTCACCAAAACTTCAATCAGTTTGTCAATGGATACAGGGTGCACACGGCCGTGCAATTGATGTCACAAGATACAAAAGGTGAAAAGCTGATCAAGGAAATTATGTATGCATCTGGCTTCAATCATAAAGTGAGTTTCATCAATGCCTTCCGCAGGATGTACAACACTACACCCACCGCCTACCGAAAGACACTGCTGAACTTACACCTTCAAGGGGCAGAAGCCTAAGCGCACTTTACCGTTACCTGATGTGTATGACTTGAGTTCATACTTGACTCAATCGTGACAATCTCGTTGTTTTTCAACTTGGCAAAGTGGTCTTCGTTCAACGCGACTTCATGTGCGTGAGAGGCCGTGCCTGTGATGATATACGACTTGGCCACGCCATTCATCACGTCCTCTTTGGAGATGGTGAGCGTGTGTCCATGATTCAGGCTGATGGTAGAATGCTTGGCACCATTTTCCAGGCAATCGGGCGTGGTTGATACAGGGGGTACATCATCACTTTCAGCGCACTGTTGAAACAAGAACAGACCAGTAACGCCAGCAATGATTCCAGACAGGGTTCGTTTGATAAAAGTTTTACGCTTCATAAAAACAGGTTTAGAAGTCTCAAATCACGTATATCGCTGCCGTGAATCATGTTTCTCGGAAACGGGAATTAGTACAAAAACATGTTTACAAACCAATTAACAAATGAGAAAACCCCATTGTGGGGTACACGGTTCAAGGGCCAACCACGGCAAACACAAACCGGGGCGTTCATCAAGCTCAAAATAATAGTTATATTCCACTTACTAAACCCTTAACCAATTCAACCTATGGACGCTAAAAAACGCATTATGGCAACCCTTGCAGGGTTTGTCGTTTTCTTCTTACTGGGATGGCTGATTTATGGGATGTTGATGATGGACTTTTATATGAGCAACGCTGGCACGGCCACTGGTGTGCAGCGTGAAGAGACTGATATGATATGGTGGGCCCTTGTTCTCGGAAATGTTCTCCAGTCTTATTTCCTGGTTTACATTTTTGGCAACTGGGCGAATATCACCACGTTTGCCGGTGGCATGAAGGCAGGCGCAACCATTGGCCTGATCCTGGGTTTCGCATTTAACCTTACCATGTATGGAACCTCCAACATGATGAACCTGACAGCAGCTCTGGTTGATCCATTTGTCAGCGCACTGATGATGGCCATCACGGGCGGTGTGATCGGTGCGGTGTTAGGAAGGAAGTGATGTATTTCTTTGTGACCCTCAGTGTTTCTTTGAGATTCTTGTGGAACTATTTCACGGGAACTACAAAGTAGCACTGAGGTTTGCGGAGTATTTCACACAAAAAACTCAAGACTTAAAACTCAAAACTAACAACTACTCCACCCTTTTCCCTTCTCAACATATTTCCAGATTCCTGGATTCTTAGGATCACCGTACTTGTTCTCCCCTTTCCATTCGTATTGGCTGAACTTATCATCAAAGGAGATCTCACCAAATCTTTCGTGATACTCTTCCAGCCCCGGATCGCCACCACTCCGTATGGTAAGCACGCGAGCAGTTGGATTCCAGCTGATGATGTCAAATTGTACCTTGTGCCAGTTGCCAAACATAGACAACATTTCAAAACGCTTTGCTCTTGAATTGTGATGAATATACCACCGATAGGTTCTTTCTTTACCATCACTCGAAACGGCTTTAGACTCCAACTCGATATACGTACTGTCCATCACGTATTTGCCGATGCGTGTTGTTTTCTCCCACCAGTTCTTCTCAAAGTTATCTTCTCTCACTTCCCATCTGCCGATCAGAAAATCCAAATCTTTCACATTGGCATGCTGTGAGAAGATATCTAAGCTGCAAAACACAATGAGTATAAATAGTAAAGTGTACTTCATGAGTGGTTAGTAATTGTTGACTTCCTGAGTTGAACGAACCATCCGGCCTCAGGGTTAGACGAATCGACAGCTAATAATGGACATTAACCCAAAATGGAGTGCAGACTTAAAGCTAAATGGCGAAGTTCCTCCTCAGTCGATCCAGTTTTCTATCTCAATACCCCTTGGACGTTCGAAATCGGAGACGTTTCTGGTTACAAGTGTGAGATTATTCGAGATTGCTGTGGCCCCAATCAACAGGTCGAAATCATCAAGAGGAAGGCCTTTCTTCCTCAACCGCGCTTTCTCCCTTGCATATATATCCAGTGAATTAAAGATCGGAATAACCGTGAACTTGCTCACGAACTGATCCACAGTTTTACGATTCCTTTCAATGTTTTCACTATTCTCAGCCCCAAATTTCAGTTCAGCGATCGTCACCTCTGACACGTAGCAATTGGACAATCCTACCTTTTCAATAGCTTTATCCAACGCGAACTGCCCCTTAAGAAAATAAATGCAGATGTTTGTGTCGAGTAGGTACCTCGTCAAAGTAGTTCCGTCTTACGGTCAAAATTTCTACCCTTCTTCAAGTCGGAAATAATCTGGTCGGCCGTCTTCTTTGTTTTGAAAGCACCATATAGCTCTTTCAAAGGTTTATCTGATGGCTTTTTGGAACCTTTCAAGGAGTCAGACAGCTTTGCAATAAGTTCGAGTCGGCTATCAGGACTCAGGCTTTTTAAAAGTCCTAAATAACTATCAACAAGATTAAATTTCAGATCCGTAGCTTTCATGCAGTCCAAAAATAGTCCTTTCCTAAAGCAAATAAAAATGGAAGGCTACTGCTCTGGTTTAAGCCAAAAGATTCCCTAGATAAACACAAACCCAGAGACGAAAGGCTACCGACTTGCTACAAGCTTCACATGTATCGCCTTCTCGCCATGGGTCATCTCTGGGCTTTTAAATCCCAACTTAGGTAAATCTATACCTGAAAACAGATGCTCACCTTTCCCTAAAAGAACAGGCAACATCGCAAGATGCATTTCATCCATCTGCCCCGCTTGCAAAACCTGACGGATGGTAGATGCACCACCGCCAATGCGGATGTCTTTGCCATTAGCTGCTTTCCTTGCTTTATCCAACGCGGAT
>DAORAG010000319.1:0-3951 GCA_035344095.1 Cyclobacteriaceae bacterium
CTTCTTTTTGCTCCTTCGCTTTCTTCACACGCGATACCAGATTATCGAGATCGTCAACAATCTCATCTACCCAGCCTTGCGCATGTCTTTTTTTAGTTGCCTTCTCATTCACTTCCGCGACCACCGTAATACATCCGGCAATGTTGCCTGCTTTTGGTTGAGCACCACTCATTCCGCCAAGTCCGGAGGTCACAAATACTTTACCAGCCAATCCTTCACCTTTTTTTGAAATCTTCCGACCAGCATTAAGGATAGTGATGTTGGTGCCATGAACAATTCCTTGTGGTCCGATATACATATACGAACCAGCTGTCATCTGACCGTACTGCGTTACGCCAAGTGCATTGAATTTCTCCCAGTCATCTTGTTTACTATAGTTGGGAATCATCATACCATTGGTCACCACCACTCGTGGCGCTGCAGGTGATGAAGGAAACAATCCCATAGGATGACCGGAATACATGTGAAGTGTCTGCTCATCGGTCATCTCACTCAGATACTTCATGGTAATGAGATACTGAGCCCAATTTTGAAAAACAGCTCCATTGCCACCGTAGGTGATCAACTCATGTGGATGCTGTGCTACAGCAGGATCAAGATTATTCTGGATCATCAGCATGATAGCTGCAGCCTGTTTTGATCTTGCAGGGTATTCGCTGATGGGCCTGGCCGTCATCTCATAGCTTGGTCTGAATCTGTACATGTAGATTCGGCCGTACCGATTCAGTTCATCAAGAAACTCGGCAGCAAGTACCTCATGAAAATTTGACGGGAAATAACGCAGCGCGTTTTTAACAGCTTGTCGCTTTTCGGCAACAGTAAGGATGTCTTTTCTTTTCGGTGCATGATTTACAGAACCATCATAGTCCCTTGCCGGTGGCAATGCGCGTGGAATGCCTTGTGCTATTTGCTCCTGAAAACTAAGCGAAGTCTCCGTCATCATGCCGTTTTTTTAAAGTCCTTAGCACTAAAATTGGATTTGGTAAACTCATAACCAATATCGAAAATTTCCTTCGCCCTGGCTATCTCAAAGCTGCTGAAGCTGTCCAACTTTTTCGGCTCTATCACCACATCGCAAAATTTCTTGCTGTGATTTGTGTTTGCATTGATGGCCATGAGCAGACTCCGTTCGATAATGACGCGCAAACTCTTCGCATCAAAGTTAGTGCTAATGGGATTACAATGAGATCCGATCAAAAAATCGCATGAATCGCGGATGACTTTACTGGGAAGATTATCAAAGAGTCCTCCATCTACATACAAACCACCGTTATAACTCACCGGATTAAATACAGCCGGCACGGAACAAGATGATACAATGGCCGGAATCAGTTCGCCCTTTTCAAAGTATTGAATTTCTCCTTTTTTAATTTCTGTGGCAGCAATCGTCAGCGGTTTTTTTAATGCCTTGAAGTCATTCTCCGGCATTGCACCGGACAACATTTCGCGCAGACCGTCCATGGTAAGCAGCCCAGCCCATGTCCACGCGGGACGAACTGAACGAAATACGGTGACATCTTTTACGATATCAAATATCTCATCAGGGCTATAACCATAGGCATACAGCGCGCCAACGATAGAGCCTGCAGATGTTCCTGATACGACATCTACCTCAATGTTCATTTCCTCCAGTGCTTTGATGACACCCACGTGTGCCACTCCTCGTGCTCCTCCTCCAGAAAGTGCCAGCCCAATCTTCATAATGCTATAGTATCTCCTTCAATGGAAACGTTCTGTCCAACCGCACACCTTTGTCTGTGTGTTTCACCGTACAGCACTCGTTGACGGGATCATGCTCAAAGAAAAGGATGTAACCGTTATCTGCTGCTTCATCGAGAAATGCTTTTTTCTCTTCCATCGTAATCAGTGGTCTGGTATCATATCCCATCACGTAGGGCAACGGAATGTGTCCAACAGTAGGTACCAAATCTGCCATATAGCAAATCACTTTGTCTTTGTATTTTATTTTAGGCAGCATCATTTTATCGGTGTGGCCTGATGCGTATACAATATTAAAAGATGAGATTGGTGAGGGCTTATCCAATTCGGCAAACTGCAATTGTCCGCTTTCTTCGATGGGTAAAATATTCTCCTTAAGGAAACTTGCCTTCTCACGTGGGTTTGGAACGGTGGCCCACTGCCAATGTGCCTTGTTAGACCAATAGCGGGCATTGGGAAAGGTGAGTTCCAGCCTTTCTCCGTTTCTTTTAACACTTCCTCCACAATGATCAAAGTGCAGATGTGACAGAAACATGTCGGTAATTTGGTCGGCTGAAAATCCAAGTCTAGTCAACGACTTATCCAATGAATCTTCACCATGAAGATAATAGTGACTCAGGAATTTTTCGTCCTGTTTGTTACCAATACCATTGTCTATCAGGATAAGGCGCTCTCCGTCTTCAATCAACAAACATCGCATAGCCAGGTCGATAAGGTTGTTGCTATCCGCTGGGTTGGTGCGTGTCCAAATTGACTTTGGCACTACACCAAACATGGCACCACCGTCCAGCTTGAAGAATCCGCTATTAACTACATGTAAATTCACTCTTCACTGAGTTTACGTTCAATACTTCCTTTCAACGCGATTGCCTTTTCGAGGGCTTTTTTATCGTAATCCAACTTTTGTGTGAGGTAGTAGAGCGTAAAAAGGTTCGCGTTGATAAATGCTGGCTCCTTCACATCCACAGATTTAAGATCAAGTGGGTTTACGTTCATCAGATAAGGAAACACGAGTGTGTTCTTTTGGGCGGATGAAAGCTCGTCTATGATTTTAATTGTTTGATAGTGGCTATGATACAAATCTGTGATCTGTTTTCGTATTTCAAAGTCTTCAATGACATCCAGTTTGCCAGACGTCAACAATGATTGGTAGGTATTGTCATTCGGAATAAACGGCAGTTGTACATATAAAACTCCGATGGATTGACCCGGATTTTCAAGCGACTGCCCAGACATGATCGTGTTGACAGCCTGCTCAAGTTGGTCTTTCATTACCTTCAAAGTGTCCGTTGATCCCTTAAGATCAGCTATATCAGACTCTAGATCACTTACGATACTGCGAAGTGAGGATAACTCAAGCGCTCTCTGATCTGATGAAGCTTTCCGGTTGCTCAGGTAAAAGGCCAGGGTAACACCCACCACTACAACTATGAAGTTAATCAGGTGGTCCCTCCATTGTATGGATTTGAAGAAGTTTCTCATGCTGAAATAAAAAAACCGCACCATAAGTTATGCGGTCTTTCACTTGATTTCAATTTTATTGAACCTATTCTTTCACCACGCCCATTCCACTGAACTTCTCGATCCGGGCTGCAATGCGGTCCTCAGCATTTTGTTTTGACAACTCTTTGTATGTCTCCATGATCACACGCTTCACTTCTTTGGCCATCCAGTTCACATCGCGATGGGCTCCGCCTAAGGGCTCGCTGATAATTCCGTCAATAAGTTTATGGCTAAGCATGTCTTTTGCGGTGAGCTTCAATACTTCCGCTGCCTGTTCCTTATAATCCCAGCTTCGCCAAAGAATAGTTGAGCAATTCTCAGGAGAGATCACGGAATACCACGAGTTTTCTAACATGAATACACGATCACCTATCGCGATACCCAACGCACCACCTGATGCTCCTTCGCCTATCACAATACAGATCACAGGCACTTTGAGCATAAACATCTCCTTGAGATTCCTTGCAATGGCTTCTCCCTGACCACGTTCCTCAGCTTCCAATCCCGGAAAAGCTCCTGGCGTGTCGATCAACGTAACGATAGGCTTATTAAATTTCTCGGCAAGCTTCATCAACCGAAGTGCTTTTCGATAGCCCTCCGGATTCGCCATCCCAAAGTTTCTCATCTGACGTTGCTTTGTATTGCGCCCTTTTTGCTGCCCGATAATCATGAAGGTCTGGTCATCGATTGAACCAAACCCGCCCACCATTGCTTTGTCATCTGCCACAC
>DAORAG010000320.1:0-3950 GCA_035344095.1 Cyclobacteriaceae bacterium
CGGTCCGGTGAAGCCAGGCGTTTACCTTACCCGATTCATCAATGCCCGCGCTGATATGTTGTGCACAATTCGCATGGTAAAAGTCATGTTGCACATCATCTTCTCTTGTCCACAATAACTTTATAGGAAATCCTGATTCTTTTGAAACCATGGCAGCCTCAACCACAAAATCAGGCTTTGACTTTCTGCCAAAGCCACCACCCAGCAGCGTAACGTGTACCGTGACATCTTCTGGTTTTAGTCCTAGTGCTCCACGCACTGCAGCTCTTGCCCATTGCGGTTCCTGTGTTGGCGCCCACACCTCTACCTTATCATCTTTGAAGCTGGCAACAGCGCAAGGTGTTTCCATTGGCGTGTGTGAGAGATGATGTACGCGGAAATCTGCCTCTACTTTTTTATTAGACTTTGCCATTTCACCAGAAGCATTTCCTTGTTCCCTTTTCACAGTACCGTTTGCGCTGGCACGCTTCATCATCGACTCTATATAACTGACCGAGTCGTAATTTTTATTCACTCCCCCATCCCACTCCACTTTCAAAGCATCTCTGCCCTTAAGTGCTGCCCAGGTGTTGTCTGCCACCACCACCACTCCACCCAATGGCGTGTGGAGTTGCAGAGGGAACTCAGGAGAATCAATGGTGAATACCTTTAGTACCCCTGGAATCTGCAGTGCAGCGTCAGCGTTGTATGACTTGAGCTTACCTCCAGGTACTGGCGGCCGCCTGATGACAGCAACTTTAGCGCCTTCGATTTTGGTGTCCAGACCAAACACGGCCTTACCGGTAACGATATCTTCAAGATCAACGATGCTGGTCTTCTTCCCTATGAACTTAAAATCATCAGGCGATTTGAGCTGCACTTTACTTTCCTCCGGCATGTCCAGTTGAGCAGCTTTATCCGCTAGATAGCCAAAGCCCAGTACATCACCGTTTGCATTAGTTACTGCATGGTCTTTTGCTTTACACTCGGAAACGTCAACCTGCCATTCATTTGCAGCAGCCTGCTCCAACATCATTCTTGCAGTCGCACCAGCTTTCCGCATCACGGGATAAAACATCCTTACACTGTATGACCCGTCTGTATTCTGGTCACCGTATTTGGCATCGCCAACAGCCTGCACCACCTTCACTTGTTTCCAGTCTACCTCCAGTTCATCAGCTAGCACCAGTGGAAGGCTCGTGCGAATGCCCGTTCCCATCTCCGATCTATGCGCGATGATAGTGACTTCACCAGAACCATTGATATTGAGGTAAACGTTCGGTGAGAAGTTTGCCTTTGGATCTCCTAACAATTTTTTGGTTGTACTGCTGCAACTGAATTGCATCCCGAGTAGTAATCCCGTGGTTGTAATTGACGTAGTCTTCAAAAAGGTTCTACGGTCAACTTTAAATATCTTTGAAGTTTGATTGCTCATGATGTTCCTCCTTTTGCTGCGCGTTTAATCGCCCGTCTGATCCTCACATAAGTTCCACACCTGCATATGTTTCCTGACATTGCATTTTCAATGTCTTCATCCGTTGGACTTGGAATAGAATTGAGTAAAGCAACGGCACTCATGATCTGACCTGACTGGCAGTAGCCGCACTGCGGAACATCTTCTGCCATCCATGCCTTTTGCACAGGATGCAATTCGGTTTTAGAAATTCCTTCAATTGTTGTTACACGCTTACCCTCTATCGATGAGATCTGAATTGAACAAGACCTTACCGGGTTGCCATCCAGATGGACAGTACATGCACCGCATAAAGCTTTTCCACATCCGTACTTCGTACCGGTCATGCCAAGCTGATCGCGAAGTACCCAGAGCAGTGGAGTATCATCGAGAGCCTCGACCTCGACCTGATCCCCGTTTAAATTAATTTTAAATGTTCCCATTGGGTTAGATTTTTAGGCTGATGATAACAGATGATGGCGTAATTGAGGTTATCATTTGTAATTGAAATGTAGCGATTTTTGAAAAGTGGATGCAATTCGTGAAGGTTCTACGTTATGTGTAAAAGATGTGAGATTGAAACAAGCATCGAAATAACCTTCCATAAACTGCTATTAATCAGTTTAATAGATGGAATTATTTGGTTAAATTAAAAGTTCTATTGCTATGATAACCAGACTCCTATCAGCGGCCATTCTCGCCAGTTTGTTTGCCTGCCAGGTGAATCCGCTGGTGTGTCCTACTCCAGAGGTGGTGAAGCTTCGCAGGGCCAAGGCCCATCGCATGAAATACATGATGGCGAAGATGAAAGAAGCTCAGGCTTCCAACAGCGTGGATTATTTCCAACAATCTGCACACAAAACCAAGGAGCTTAAGAATGTAGAGGAATGGGACTGCCCAAAGCCCGGTCTGAAGCATGATAAAATGGTGCAAAAGAAAGCACGCGACCTTCAACGCAGGTACGCCAGAAACCTAAAGAAAGTAGCAAAAGAGTCTGAGGAGCGAACCGTGACTTACACCTCGCCAGAACAGGGTCGTAACGACTGATCTACTCCGCCTTAACTACCCTGAAAATCCTTGATGTACTCCCTGTTATCACCTGAACCATGTAGGTACCCGGATTTAGGTTTCTCATGTCTATTGTTAAGGGTTCGCTGGCTCCATTTCCCTCACCTTTCATCACTACCTTTCCTGATCCGTCAAGCATAGTCACAAATACATTGTCACTAAGTCCATTCTGATTGCTTATGTTCAGGAAATCTGTTGTTGGATTCGGAAATACCTGAAGTTCAATTTTCCCTGCCGGATTAACATTGAGGCTCACGATGTGACTCATGGTGCTTTTACCGTCAAAGTCGACTTGTTTCAAGCGATAATACACGGTTCCTTCCTTCAATTCACGATCGGTGAACCGGTAGTGCGTCAATTGGTCTGAGTCGCCTGCACCTTTTTGTGTACCAATGGAAACGAACTTTTTAGCATCATATGATTTTTCGATTTCGAAATAGTCATTATCTATTTCAGAGGCTGTAGACCAGTCAAGAATTATCTGGTTGACCACTTGTCTTGCACTGAAATCGACAAGTGTTATAGGTAGTGGTGTACTGTTGCCAGAGACAGCCCATGGCGAGAACTGTGTCACGTTGGGTACCGTCACAGAGGTTGCTCCGCTGGTTTGCCCAAGCATCGGTGCATCCCAGAACGTGCCGTTCCAGCGTTGACCAAGCAAGGTGGTAATTGACCCAACTTCAGCAGCCGTCATGTTGAATGTGATGTTTGCTGTCGGGGTTGTTCCACCCAGGATGTCAATTTGAAAGAAACGATCGACTGTGTTAATACTGTTATCAACACCAAATTGATCCTTGACATGATTGACTCCAGGAGGCAATGGAAGGTTGTTCGCGCCAGTGGCATAAGTAGCGACAGAGACGGTTCCCGCATCCCCAGTGGACAGTTCAAAAACAAATGGGATGTAGTCACCGGCATTACTTCCAAATGGGAACTCATAGGATGCCAGATTGTTGTTGACAGTCCAATTAAAACGACTGTTCATATTTACATCCTCACTGAGTACATAGCCATTGGTTCGAAAGACTGCAACATCTGTGGCATTCGTTACCGCCAGTGTATTGGCATTTAGGGCAAGTACACCATTAGTAAGTGTGAGTGTGCTCGCCACATTGGCATCATTGTCCATTCTTACTGTTGCAGCTGACTTGTCGATCACAAGGTCACCAAACGAACAAACGGAGGCGCCCCCGATTACCGAAAGCCCGCTTCCATTAAAAGTCACCTCGCCATTAACAAGGCTCAGCGAAGTTGCATCATTAGTTAGGTTCCCGGCTACAGCGATATCAGTTACAATTCCGAACTGAGCACCTGAAGCAAATGTGATATCGTTGAAATTGTTGATACCAATGCCACCAATCTCATCGAAACCTGTCGAGCTATTAAATACTACAGAGGAAGTTCCACCAGAAAACACACCGTTATTTGTCCACCCACCCGAGATCGTGTG
>DAORAG010000321.1:0-3948 GCA_035344095.1 Cyclobacteriaceae bacterium
CACTTCCGCAAACTGGAGCTCACTGCCTGTAAGCTGATTAAGTGTGGGCAGTGCGAAGTAAAGTCCGGCAAGAGATAAGATAAAGGCGATGCCACAAAACAAAAAGCTTTCCATCAGGAACTGACCGATCAACTGACCGCGGGCGGAGCCCAAAATTTTTCTTATGCCAATTTCCTTCATGCGTGCAAAGGATTGTGCGGTAGCAAGGTTGATGTAATTGATGCAGGCGATCAGCAGGGTGAGCAAACCCACTCCCGCAAATATGTAAAGTGTGTTGTAAGAATTGACAAAGCCTGGCTCGGCAAGCATGTCTGACTTCAAATGGATATCTGCCATGGGGAACAGCTCAAATCTCTGTCCCCTTTGAAGTTGAGGCAATGCATACTGTTTTATAAAAGCATCGAATCGATCGTTAACCGCTTGGGGATCGGCTCCGGGTTTTAACAAAACATAAGTATAAGAGTGGCTGACGATAAAGTTGACATCAAGATTTCTCCTTAAAACCTCCGCGCCTTCAGGTGCTTCGAGATCAAACATATTATCAAAAGGCACCAGCATATTGAATCGAATGTGAGAAGATGCCGGAAATTCCTTCACCACGCCTCCCACTTTAAATGAGAGGTTGCCGCCAAAAATCAATGACTCGCCAATTGGGTTTTCATCACCAAAATACTTTGTGGCCATGTCTTCAGTGATCAGGATCGAGAACGGTTCTTTTAAAGCACGTGCTTCATCACCGGCAACAAACTCGAGTGACCAAATTTTAGTGATGGTAGAATCGGCAAAGTACACTGAGTTCTCTTCGTACGAATCTGACTCATCGCCATTCACTCTCGTAATACTCACGTTTCTTCCATACAATCTGGCTGCTTCCTCCACTTCCGGAAAAAACTCTTTCATTCTGGGCGCAATGGGTGGAGGCGTGCTCGCAATTAGTAACTCATTGGGCGCATAGTATTTTATGCGATAAATCCGGTCCAGCTTTTCATGGAATGTATCGAAGCTTATCTCTTGTCGGATATAGGTGAAAATGAGCAGAGAAAGGGTGAGACCGCAGGTAAGTCCAATGAAATTGATGGTGGCGTAGGTCTTATACTTAATAATATTACGCCATGCGGTACGAAAGAAATTGGAGATCATGGGTTTGGGTTGAGGATTCGATACGTGTACGCAGAAATCCCCCCATGAGGTTCAAAAACTATTTAAATGCAATCAAAAATACCGGTTCACGCCATGTAGCTCTTACATAAACTCATCCATTTTACGGTAAAAGGTAGTGCGATCTTTGCAGCTTACTTCTTGGGAGGAAAGTCTTTAAGTGTATACTTTATCCCTTTGCGGATGTTTTTTACTGTAAGATCCGGATGAATATCCATATAGCCGATAGCTTCAGACCGCCACACCATCTTTGCGTCTTGTTTATCCACCATATCGATAACGATAGTACCTTTTAAGTAATTGATCACCTCAGGTTCAGCAAAAGGTTTGAACTGATAACTGTCATCATCATGGTGATGGTAGACAACAGACGATTCATTCTCAACAGAAATGTGAAAGTCGATTAGCAAATCTGGGTTGTTTTCGTCATGAACAAGACCCTTGCTGGTAAGTTCAGCCACGATTGCATCTTTTATCTTTTCTCGAAGCAGGCTATCGTTTAAATACGTTGGGCCGGAGTAGGTGAATTCGCATCCATTGAGCCAGCAAAACGTTTTATACTTGGTGAAGTCGGTGGTTTGATCCTGTTTGGAATGAACCTTGACACTGCAAGCTGCAGCAATAAAACTTAAAATCAGAAGAGGAAAGTAACGCATAGGTAAAAAGTGCTTTTTTCAAAAATAGTCTATTTCCACCCCGTAAAAACTGATTTTTATCACGAACAAAGTATACATTTAAGAATATCCAGCTTATCAAACAATTCAAAGCCATGAGAATAGGTTCAATTCTGACGGTCATCATATTGTCAGTGACCACCGCGGTCGCGCAACAAATTCTGGTAACCCCGCAATGGGTCAATGAACATCGGAACGATCCTGATCTTGTGATTCTTCAGGTAAACCGGATGAAACTAGACTATGAGTCAGAACATATTCCAGGAGCTCGTTTCTTGTGGAACGGTTGGCTTGCACCGAATACACCAGATGGAAACATGAATGCTATCGATACCAGGAGTGCGGAAAAAATCCTGCGAGAACTGGGAGTCAACAACGACTCAAAAGTCATCGTTTGTTTCTTCAAAGATGATGTGACGGTGACTGCACGGATGTTTTTAATGCTAGAGTACTTTGGACTAAAAGGAAATGTGTTGTGGTTGGATGGTGGCCTTGAAGGCTGGAAGAAAGCGGGGTATGCCGTGTCAACCGAAACGCCTGCAGTGAAGAAGGGAAAATTTAAAGTTCAGCTTAATCCGGTTTTGGTCGACAAAGATTACGTATTGCACAGACTGGATGCCCCCAGCACTACCATTGTTGACGCTCGCTTCAAACGCTACTATGATGGAGAGCCTGTGGGCTATCCACGGGATGGTCATATCAGAGGTGCTAAAAACATTCCTTACAATGAGATGGTGAATGACAGTAACGTCTTCAAAAGCCCTGAAGAGTTGTCTGCCTACTTTACTCCCGTGTCGCCCAACAAGGACAACGAGATTGTGATGTATTGTTTTATTGGTCAAACCGCCAGCGTAGTATACCTCGCGGGCAGGGTGCTTGGATATCCGATGAAACTGTATGACGGATCTATGGAAGAATGGAGCCGCATCCCCAGCCTACCGATGGAGACAACGCCAAAGACTGAGGAAGAGAACAAGGACTAAGTCAGAACACCGACAACAAGCGCAATGTGGTGTCTTGCGATACCATTGCTCGCATAATTTCCTCTGTCACCTCTGATCCATTTAGCAGTCCAAAAACCAGGCTAGTAGACTGAAGGTATGCCGTATAAGGACCGCGACCGGAAAATGATGGTATAACCGCGGACTTCAAGGAAGTGAATTGTGCATGTGACATTTTCGGAATGGTAATGATCTTGACAAGGGAATGCTTCGATAAAGAATGCAGTAGGCTAAAACTCTTTCCATGATCCATGGTGAGCCCGGTGATATGCACAATGGGAAAAGAAAACTTGGTGGCAGCAAATGAAACGCTGTCCGGAAGCAACGAAGGTCCGTATGAATAGCCCAACGAAGCATCTAGGCTTATTACCGCCCTTGTATTTTCAAATTCAGTAGCGGCCATAAGAGAAGGAATGCCCTCATAGCTCCATGCAACCCAGAACAGTTGGCTGGCATCTACAAACTCAAGCTTCGTAAGTTCTGTGACCAGATGAGTCAGATCTTCTTTTACCAATGTTGCTCCGTCAGCATCAAAAGGCAATCGCTCGCTCAGCGAAAATCCAAGTCTCGGAATTGAGGCAACAACAAAACCTTTGCTGGCTATTTGTTCAATCAAATAAAGATGATACTCAGGCAATCCACCAGCCACAATCACCAAAGGATATTTGCCTTCGCTTGGAGATGGAGAAAGAGACACGCCTGACTCCGTTAAGTAAAGAGAGTCTATAACTTTTTTTACCCGACCAGAATCAAGGTCAGCAAACGAACGGATTAGTCTGTGCAATCGCAATAGAGAAAGTGCTCTCTGATTGTCTCCTTTTATATAATTTTCTTCAGCATTTAACTCGGAGAAATAAGAGCCAAAGTTAAGCGCGTTGATCGAGTCTTCGGTAGGGTACCATACTCTAGCAAAAACAGGTCTATCTTTAATCCCTAGGCTGTCTGGGAAGAACGGAATTGCCTCTCGAAAAAATCGGAGTACTTCAAATCCAATGCTATGATCTGACTTGTTTTCTAATTTATGTTCTTCGCACGACTGTAAAAGGAATAATAGAGCAACAAACGCTGACACGCTCAACAAACTAATTTTCATGTCGGCAAATTTATGGCTCCCC
>DAORAG010000322.1:0-3947 GCA_035344095.1 Cyclobacteriaceae bacterium
CCGGTATGCGTATCGGTACACCTGCAGTGACTACACGTGGAATGAGAGAAAAAGATATTGTGAAAGTAGTTGACCTTATTGACGAGGCGCTTACCAAACCTGAGGATGTAAAACACCTCACCAAGGTCAGGAAAAAAGTGAATCGATTTGTTGAGAAATTTCCATTGTACAGTTAAAATAATTTGAGGGAAGGATGACGGATGAAAAGGAAATGTCGTTCCTCGATCATCTCGAGGAACTGAGATGGCACGTTGTTAGATCAATCGTTGCCATCTTCGTTTTTATGATTGTTGCTTTCCTGGCCGGGCAATGGATTTTTGACAACATTGTGTTTGCTCCCGCTCGTATCGACTTCGTCACGTTTCGCTACCTCTGCAAAATCGGACACGCCTTAAATATGGTAGAGTCGCTTTGCGTGGAAATTATTCCTTTTAAAGTACAAAGTCGATTCATGACCGGGCAATTCACGATGCACCTCACAGCTGCCTTCGTGCTAGGTTTTATTTTGGCATTTCCATACGTTTTTTGGGAACTCTGGAGTTTTATCACACCAGGGCTTCACATCAAAGAAAGAAAAAATTCGAAGTGGGCAGTTATCTCAGTTTCATTCCTGTTTTTGCTGGGTATTGGATTTGGTTATTTCATCATGAGTCCGCTGGCCGTATGGTTCCTGTCCTCCTACTCCATCAGTGACATGATCTCGAATGAGTTTGACATCACGTCTTATGTTTCCACCATTACGGCTCTTGTTTTTGGAAGTGGTTTGTTGTTTCAACTGCCGGTGGTTGTCTATTTCCTTTCACAAATCGGAATTGTTACGCCATCCCTGATGCGACAATACAGACGACATGCACTGGTAGGAATTCTGATTCTGGGTGCCATTATCACACCTCCTGATCCCTTAAGTCAATCGCTGATTTCATTACCATTGTACTTACTTTACGAATTCAGTATCTTGATATCAGCGATGGTATTGAGGCGAAAAAAGAGAGAAGAACTGGAACAGGATCAGGCAAGCGTATGATGCAAAAACTGGCAATAGGAAGTGATCATGCGGGTTTTGAATTGAAAGAGAAGGTTAGAGATCTTTTACAACGGCAAGGGTATGAAGTAAAAGACTTTGGCGCCAACAGTGCAGAGTCGGCCGATTATCCAGACTTCGCTCATCCGGTTGCCAGTGCAGTTGAGAATTCTGAATTCGACCTGGGTATATTGATCTGCGGATCGGCCAATGGCGTGGCGATGACTGCCAATAAACACCAGGGAATAAGAGCAGCCATTTGCTGGAACGAGGAATTGGCATCTTTAGCAAGGCAGCACAACAATGCAAATATCCTTTGCCTCCCCGCACGTTTTATTGAGCTGTCGCTTGCAGAGAAAATCGTAGATCGGTTCTTACACAGCAGCTTCGAGGGCGGAAGACACGAGCGAAGAGTGAATAAAATCAGTTGCTGACCCGGTAGTACAAATTGCCTTCTCTTCTATAATCCGATTGAAGTGAAGGAATCCTTTCGAAAAAATCATCAAGCAAACCCTCCTCGTCAACAACCACATCAGGTGGATACTCATTAAAACAAGACGCGACTATCTCAACGTTTCTATAATATGCAGCGTCTTCTACAATCGGCCTCGATAAATCCCAATTCAAAAAATATCCACCTAGTTCATTACCCTCATAGATTCCGTATCCTTTCCCCAAGTACATCACTTTCTTATTTACAGGCTCCCCGCGAAAAGTACGAATCTCAGGAAAGAGTTTTTGATAGTTAACCGATTCGAGCTTGCCAGCGCGAGTGTAGTAGCAAAAGCCAACAGTTCCAATAACAAAAAACCAAAGCATCAACTCTGCCCTCCATTTTCTTCTGATTAACAAAAGGTAATGACTGATAAAGTAGGCCAGTGGGGGCACGAAGGTGAGGAAGCTAGCTGGTGAAACTTCCCTCGCGATAAATATTTGAACCAGAGAAGTGATCAGCCAGAGAAACATCACTTGCATCAATTGAGATTGATACTTTGTAAACCTTGCCTCTCGATTCATCATAAAAATGGAAAAGACAAAATAAGCAAGCGGCACGGAAGCCAGAATTACGATAGCTTTGGCTGACACCAGCATCTCTCCCGAGAGAGTTAGATTGCTTCTGTAAAAATTAGTCCACAGCAGGCCTAAATCATTTTTGTAAAAATAGAAAGTCAGTAGCAACAGGTGCGGTAACAAAAAACCAAACACTACCAAAGCAATCTTTCTAAATCCGGCACGTGTAAAAATGACAAGAATGATAACCGCTATCAATATGAATATCCAATAGGAGAAAATCACAAAGGTGGCCATGCCGAGATACGCACCAAGCTTCAAAACAATGTCATCGCGTTGAATCTTGAATTCGATCTCGTGAAAAAGTTGATTCAACGCAAAAAGCAATAAAGTAGATGCAATCAACTCAGGCGAAAAGGATAACAAGTCGAAAGAAAAAAAGCAGAGGAGCCCAAAGATCAGACATGGTAAGTAAGTGTTCTCCGCATATGCTTTGTTGTTGATCAGTAATACAGCAAAATATGAGGCTTGAAAAATAATGAGCAGCAACGCTAAAATATGTTGGGCCAGGATAGACCTGCCAAATATCAAATCAGTGAGACCAAATATTGCCGCTGCGAGCGGTGGTGTGTCGTCAAATACTTGAACATACATCAATTGCCCATCGGCAATTGCCCCGCCCAGCACTGAGTTCTTCAGTTCACTCAACAAAATTCCGGTAGGTGAAACAAACAACGGAATACTAATCCCGATTGCGATGATGATCAACCCAAGTAACCGATAAGGGTCATTTATACGGAAAAAACGAAGAAGCACCAGGTCTGAATTTGGACGCAATTAAACCATTCTTGACAGAAAAAGCGCATTTCTGCGCCCCTCTCCGCCAGTTTGAATAGCCTTATCGCTTCACTCACTTTGATTATCTTTACCGCATGAGTGGTAGTGTGAGACAACAGAAATTTGGTAAACTCATTCAAAAAGAGTTGAGTGACATTTTTCAGCGCGATAAACGGGGAATACTGGACAATGAACTTATCACCATAGCCGAGGTGAAAATGAGTCCGGATCTCGGAGTGGCCAAGGTGTATATCAGTATGATGCTGGCTAAAAATAAATTACAAACTCTGGAAAGGCTAAACACTCACAAGAGTGAAATCAGGAAGGCATTGGGGAATCAAATACGTAAGCAGGTGCGCATTGTTCCAGAACTAATATTCTACATTGATGAGGTAGAAGAAAATGCGTTTCGAATTGAATCCCTCATCAACAGCCTTAACATTCCTCCCGCTGAAGACGACAACAAAGACACCAACGAGTAATCTGTCGCTGTGAATCTCCCTTTGTTTATCGCCAGGCGTTACTTCGTTTCGAAGCGAAAACAAAATTTCATAAACATCATCTCCATTCTTTCAATGGTGGGCGTAGCGTTCTCGACCGCTGCGTTAATCATCGTCTTGTCGGTATTCAATGGCCTGGAAGGTTTACTTCGATCTCTTTATACTTCATTTGATCCTGAACTCAAGATTGAAGCCACCCAGGGAAAATCATTTGAAATTTCAGATTCACTTGTTTCTCGAATCAAAAATGTTGAAGGTGTAGAGGTTGTCACCGAAGTAATAGAGGATTACGCCTACGTCCGTTATCGCGATGCGGACGTGGTAGCCACAATAAAAGGTGTAAGTGACAATTTTATCGACCAGCACAGGCTTGACGACCGCATTGTGCAAGGCGAACTTCAACTTCACAAGGGCGGTACTGATTTTGCCATCATTGGCAGGGGAATTCAGTATGCGTTGTCAGTGGCCATTGAAGAAGAGATGTATGCCCTGCAAGTATTTTACATCAAGGATCTGAGACGGTCTTCTCTTGACGTTTCCCAAATGTACTCGCGCAAAACGATCAGGCCAGGGGGTGT
>DAORAG010000323.1:0-3938 GCA_035344095.1 Cyclobacteriaceae bacterium
CCCATAGCCCGGATGAATTGCATCTGCGCCTGTTTGTTTGGCTGCATCCAACAGCTTGTCTATGCGCAAGTAGGATTCAGATGAGGGAGGAGGGCCGATGCAGATCGCTTCATCCGCGAAACGAACGTGTAATGCATTGCGGTCGGCTTCGCTATAAACTGCTACTGTGGCAATACCCATTTCTCTCGCGCTTCGCATCACGCGCAGGGCAATCTCTCCACGGTTGGCAACCAATATTTTTCGTATTTTATGCATTATTATTTTGTCAAATTGCAATGCTAATAATTAATCCCAAAATTGTCGTTAGAGTATGACAATTTTGCCCGGAGGGTGACGATTGCTGACAAGATAGTCAGCAATGTCAGGATTAACCCAGGCATTGAAAATGGGCGATACATTAGATTAATAGTGGGAGGTTACCCTCATTTTCAATCGTCAAAGCAAATGCACCAAGGCCAAGGGGGCTTTTCAGGTTAATTCCCAGACGACCACTCAATCGTTTGTTTGAGTTGATTATAGCTTTCGATCACTGACAGAAGTACTTCATAGTTAGCGATTTGTGGGTTTTTTGAGGCTTGGTGCATAGCTGTGTGCAATGGACTTTTTTTTCTATTTTTGCCGCACTTTTTAACCGAATATTAAAAAATGGTTGACTTATTTGACAAACTGAAAATGGAGGCCGGAGCACTGGCTAAGTATTCTCACTTACCAGACGACTATTTCTTCTTTCCTAAGCTTGAGGGCGAAATAGCTCCTCGCATGAAATTCAATGGAAAGACCGTACTGAACTGGAGCCTTAACAACTATTTGGGTCTTGCCAACCACCCGGAGGTGAGGAAGGCTGATGCCGAATCTGCTCAGCAATATGGTCTTGGGTCTCCGATGGGGGCCCGTATGATGTCTGGTAATTCAGTCAACCACCTGGAATTTGAGAAGCAACTGGCAGAATTTGTTCAGAAAGAAGATGCAATGTTGCTCAATTATGGGTACCAGGGTGTGGTTTCAATTATCGATGCACTGGTTGACCGTAAAGATGTAATCGTATACGATGCCGAATCACACGCCTGTATCATTGATGGTGTGCGCTTGCATATGGGAAAGCGTTTTGTGTTTCCCCACAACAATATTGAGAATCTGGAAAAGCAGCTCGTGAGAGCCACCAAAATTGCAAATGAAACCGGAGGTGGAATCCTGGTAATCACTGAGGGCGTGTTTGGTATGTCCGGTGACATGGGCGATCTCAAGGGTATTTGTGAGTTGAAAAAGAAATTCAATTTCAGGCTATTCGTAGATGATGCTCACGGGTTTGGAACGATGGGAAAGACAGGAGCAGGAGCCGGTGAGGAGCAAGGTGTGCAAGATCAAATTGATCTTTACTTCTCTACTTTCGCGAAGTCAATGGCAAGCATTGGTGCTTTTGTAGCCGGAAGCAAAAAGATATTAAAATATTTAAGGTATAGCGTAAGGTCACAGATCTTCGCCAAGAGTCTTCCAATGCCGCTGGTAATTGGGGGAATGAAACGACTGGAACTCCTCAGAAACAACCCCTCGCTGAAAGACAATCTTTGGACGATCGTGAGGGCAATGCAAAGCGGACTTAGGGAGCGAGGCTTCTATCTGGGTGCAACCCAAAGCCCGGTTACCCCTGTTTTGTTCAAAGGTGGCGTTGGAGAAGCGGCCAACATGGCCATGGATTTGCGCGAAAACTATGGCATTTTCTGCTCAGTAGTGATCTATCCGGTGGTTCCGAAAGACGTTATTATGTTCCGAATTATCCCTACCGCAGCCCATACATTGGAGGATGTCGAGGAAACGTTACAGGCATTTTCAGCCTTAAAACACAAATTGGATGAGGGTTTTTACCGCACAGAAGCGCTTGTTTCGGTAACAAAAGGGGCCTAAAACGCCCGAAAACACCCTAAAAAGTAGGTTAATTGCTTGTTTTTAGCCGTTTTTCTTTAAATTGGCGTAAGGAATTCATCAATTAATCTAAACATCCTATACAATGAGAAAATTTGAAGAGCTTAAGGAACTGATCGCTTCTATCGAAGGAGACGCTGATAAATTCTACAATAAAGGAAACAGCGCTGCGGGGACAAGAGTGCGCAAAGGCATGCAGGAGCTAAAAAACATAGCTCAAGCCATCAGAGCTGAAGTTCAAGATTTGAAGAATAAACCTCAGTAAGCACTCTTTTTTTGAGTGTTTTTTATTGAAAGGAAGGATAGTCTTTCTCGGCTATCCTTTCTTTATTCCCATCCCTTTCAGAAGGGTTTTCACCTTCTGCTTTAATTCTGTTGAAGCTGGTGCCAATGGCAACCGGCAATGCTCTTCACAGATACCCATTTCCTTTAACACCAATTTCACCCCAACGGGATTGCCTTCTTCGTACATGGGTCCGTTGATGTCCAGGAGGCTGAACTGTGAGGTCGATGCCTTTTTGAAATCACCTTTCAGACTTCTCTCTTTTATCTGTTTGAATGTTTCCGGGAATGCGTTGGCAAGTACCGAGATTACTCCGTGCCCGCCAATGGCATAAAAAGCAAGAGTCAACAGATCATCACCCGAGATGAGCATAAAGTCGCGAGACATCTTTCTGGAAATGTTCATGCATTGTTCAAGGTTTCCCGAAGCTTCTTTTACCCCGATGATATTTTTGATCTCAGACAATCTCAGCGTGGTAGAGGCGGTCAAGTTGGATGCTGTCCTTCCAGGAACATTGTAAAGAATGATTGGAAGCTTACTTGCTTCAGCCACTGCCTTGAAATGCTGATAGATGCCTTCCTGCGAGGGCTTGTTGTAATAGGGGCTAACGGAAAGAATTGCATCAACACCTTTTAATGGAGTTTGTTTAATGCTTTGTACAACAGCTTGAGTGTTGTTACCACCAATCCCGTAGACGATAGGTAGTTTTTTTGGATTGTGGGTCTTTACGAAATCCAACACCTTAAGCTTTTCATCGTTGCTCAATGTTGCCGACTCACCGGTGGTTCCCATCACCACGAAATAGTCCACACCTTTGGCAGTGTGCACCAACAGTTTCTCCAGGCCAACATAGTCAACTTCTTTGATTTTTAAGAATGGTGTCACTAACGCAACTCCTGTGCCTTCTAACTTTTGCATAATGTATGGGTTCTATTCAAAATAATTGATTTCGTTTGGGTCAGGTAAGTTGAACGACAAAGCCAGGTTCAACTACCTGAGCTGTTTGGCGTATTTATACATGCTGTCAATGAGATTTCTGACCGAGCCGTTTTGCTGCTCGATCATCAGCTCATAATAGGCATGATCGGATTTTGAGAACTTGCCGATGCGACATTTGGCCTTGCTTCGCGCCAACAGATTTTGGATCAAAGGATTTGATTCACGATCCAGACAAAAGAGATAGTCGAAAGGCGTAGCAATGAACTTTTCCGCATAGGGCGAATTGATCTTGCCCCAGAAGGAGAGATCTTTGATGGTAAAGAAATCAAAAAGAAATTCGTAGTTGTCCTTTTGTTTTGGCAGGTACTCCAACACACTTACTTTCTTGCCGTCCAATTGTAGTTGCTTGATAAACTCTTTGATTGCATCGTGCTTTGGTTTGTCCTCTACGCTGAAGAGTATACCAACAGTCAGCGCCTGCTTATACGGAATACTAGCTCTCAGGCTTTGGTTGCCTTTTAGCGCGCTGGTGGTTCGATAGTGCAGTAGCTGGTTCTTAAACAAGATTTTAACCTTATAGACGGTATCGCAAATTCAGGATTTCTTGCAAAAGGTCAAAATGTCAAAGCATCTGATCGAACTCCTGCTCTGAGATAATGGTCACGCCCAGTTTTTCCGCCTTTTGCCTTTTGGCCGGCCCCATATTGTCACCAGCCAGCAAATAGTCGAGTTGACCGGATACACCGGAAAGCACACGCCCGCCATGAGCAATGATCAGGTCCTTCAGTTCGTCCCT
>DAORAG010000324.1:0-3924 GCA_035344095.1 Cyclobacteriaceae bacterium
CTTGAACTCATCTGCAAGCCAATTGATAATTTTTTGATCGAAGTCATCACCACCGAGGTGAACATCACCGTTGGTTGATTTTACCTCAAACACACCGTCTCCCAACTCGAGGATTGAGATATCGAATGTACCACCGCCAAGGTCGTACACCGCGATCTTCATATCCCTGTTTTTCTTGTCCATACCGTAGGCCAATGCCGCTGCGGTAGGCTCGTTGATGATACGTTTTACGTCAAGACCCGCGATCTGACCGGCTTCTTTGGTCGCCTGACGCTCGGCATCATTGAAGTATGCGGGTACAGTAACCACAGCTTCAGTCACAGTTGTTCCAAGGTAATCTTCCGCTGTGCTCTTCATTTTCTGAAGGATCATCGCAGAGATCTCTTGGGGGGTATACAGGCGGTCGCCAATTCTTACCCTCACGGTATCATTGTTGCCTTTTTCAATGCCGTATGAAACCATTTTCTTCTCCGCTGACACTTCATCAAATTTTTTACCCATGAAGCGTTTGATGGAGATCACTGTATTATGAGGATTGGTGATAGCTTGCCTTTTGGCAGGATCACCTACTTTTCTCTCCCCTTTTCCATTATCCAAAAATCCCACGATAGAAGGGGTTGTTCTGCGGCCCTCGCTATTGGCGATCACCACAGGCTCATTACCCTCCATTACAGCTACGCAGGAGTTGGTTGTTCCTAAGTCTATTCCGATAATTTTTCCCATGATATGTTCAGTTTTTAAAATTCACTCTCTACAGCGAATGGCAACAGATCAATGGTTGTGCCAATGGGCTGATTTGGGCAAAAGGTGACACAATGGCAGAAACACCTGAAACATGCGTCTGCGAAGCCGGAATTTGGGTCAGAATTGGTTGTCCAGTGGGCCGGCATCAGCAGACCCACAAATCGAAGTCCACCAGCGAAGTTTCTCTAAATTTGAGTCATGATCCCATTTTTTAAGAACCAAAGCCTGGCCATAGACCTGGGTAACAGCAACACCCGAATGACCGATGCAGACAACGTCTTATACGCTCAGTCCTCGTGTATTGTCTTCGATTCAAAAAAGTCTGTAAAGGCAATTGGAGATGAAGCATATAAAATGTTCGAAAAGTCGCATGGTGGCTTTAGGCCAGTAAAGCCACTGAAGGGAGGAGTCATTGCCGACTATGATTCTGCAACTGCCATGATCAGTCAGATGGCCAGCCTCGCTCGTGTAAACAAGTCCAGATTTTCAGGTTTTGATCATATTATTTCAGGTGTTCCCTATTCAACTACCGAAGTTGAAAGACGTGCTCTTCGCGATGCGTTGGACCTGCTGAGCCCGAGAAAAAGATATCTGCTGTTCGAGCCAATCGCAGCGGCCTTGGGTATGGGAATTGACATTGGGCAACCGGAGGGGAAAATGATAATAGATATTGGGGGTGGTATCACAGAAATCGTGATTGTCTCCCTGTCTGGGATAGTGGCATTTCAATCCACCAAAGTTGCAGGGGATACATTCGACATACTTATTCAGGACCATTTTAGGAGGCAGCGAGGGATTATCATCGGAAACCAAACAGCAGAAAGAATAAAACTAAAGGTAGGATCGGTGCTTGTTGACTTAGACCCTGAACCTCATCCAGAGGTTATCAGCGGAAAAGATATCAAAACTGGAATACCTATAAGCTACAAGGTAGGATATCGGGAGATTGCTGGCGTGCTCTCGGGAGCTTTTGAAGCTATTGAGCGCTGCGCGCAACGTGTTCTGCAAACATGCCCACCGGAGTTATCCGCTGATATTCATAAGAATGGCGTCTACGTTACCGGAGGAGGGGCCTTAATAAAAGGGATCAAGCCAAGACTTGAATCCACTTTGCAGGTTCCGATCCATATTGATTCTAACCCACTGGAGTCTGTCAGTAAAGGTGCAAGTTTGACGCTGAGAAATCCGCAACGGTATCGGGCAGTGCTTGTTTAAGCTAATAGGCACTGTTCAAATTTTCTTACTTTTGCGCCTGCTTTAAAAAAGCTGAGTTTCAGCCTATGACCCTCGAACAAGAAATCGCGAAAAGAAGGACGTTTGGCATCATCAGTCACCCCGATGCCGGTAAAACGACTTTGACAGAAAAGCTGCTGCTATTTGGGGGGGCCATTCAAAAAGCTGGGGCGGTAAAATCCAGTAAAATTAAAGACCACGCCCGTAGCGACTGGATGGAGATTGAAAAGCAGAGAGGTATTTCAGTGGCCACCTCCGTGATGGGATTTAACTACAATGGAATAAAAATCAACCTGCTCGATACTCCCGGTCACCAGGATTTTGCTGAAGATACCTATCGCACGTTAACAGCAGTTGATAGTGTGATCATGGTGATCGACTGCGTGAAAGGCGTGGAGATGCAGACAGAGAAGCTGATGGAAGTCTGTCGGATGAGGAGCACCCCTGTGATTTGCTTTATCAATAAACTGGACAGAGAAGGACAGGACCCATTCGACTTGCTGGATGAAATAGAAGAGAAACTCAACATTAAGGTGAGGCCGTTGAGTTGGCCCATTAGCATGGGAAAGACCTTCAAGGGAGTTTACAGTCTTTATGAGAAAAGTCTTAAGCTCTTTACGCCAAGTAAGACCACGGTAGAAGAGGCAATCGAGATTTCGGATATCAATGACCCGGTTATCGATCAGTTAGTCGGTGAAAACAATGCAAAGCAATTACGAGCTGATGTTGAGTTGATTGAAGGAGTTTATCCTGAGTTCGATGTTGATGATTACCTTTCCGGTAATGTAGCTCCGGTTTTCTTTGGCAGTGCCGTCAACAACTTTGGAGTGAAAGAGTTGCTGGATACCTTCATCAAAATTGCCCCAACACCCATCCCTCGCGAGACAACGCTACGTGAAGTAGAACCCAGCGAAAAGAAATTTTCAGGATTCATTTTTAAGATACATGCTAATATGGATCCGAAGCATCGAAATCGTATTGCGTTCTTACGGGTGTGTTCTGGAAAGTTTGAGAGAGGAAGCAACTACACGCATGTCAGACAGGACAAAAATATTCGGTTTTCAAACGCCACCGCATTTATGGCGCAAGACAGGGAAACGGTGGAGGAAGCGTGGCCTGGGGATATTGTCGGATTGTATGATACCGGCAATCTGAAAATCGGAGATACGCTGACTGATGGGGAGAAATTTTTCTATACAGGTATCCCGAGTTTTTCACCAGAGATTTTCAAAGAGGTGATTAACAAAGACGCGATGAAGACCAAGCAATTGGAGAAAGGTTTGATCCAGTTGATGGAAGAAGGTGTGGCGCAGCTGTTCACTTTTGAACTCGGCAATAGAAAAGTTGTAGGAACCGTGGGTGCGCTTCAGTTTGAAGTAATTCAGTTCCGATTGAAGAACGAATACAATGCAACTGTAGAATTTGCGCCTCAAAATATTTTCAAAGCGTGCTGGATCAGCAGTAAAGACCAAGTTAAACTTCAGGAGTTTATTGACTCCAAGCAGCGACACATCGCACGCGACAAAGATGGGAAACTCGTGTTCATGGCTGAATCCAAAGCATGGCTACAGATGGTTCAGGATAACTTTCCGGAAATTGAATTCCACTTTACTTCTGAGTTCAAAGAAACGCCTGAAGCGTTAAATCAAAACTAAGTCAGCATACTCAAGCTGACCTGGCTATCTTTACAGGATAATATTTTTCAGTTGGCAACTTCTGTCATTAATGTTCTTTACGAAGACAATCATTTACTGATTGTGAACAAACCTGCCGGAATTCTCGTGCAGGGAGATAGCACGGGAGATCAGCCATTGGTTGAGGTCGGCAAGGCCTATATAAAAGAAAAATACGAAAAACCAGGCGCTGTGTTTTTAGGGGTAGTGCACAGACTAGACCGGCCCGTAAGTGGTGTGGTAGTTTTTGCAAGAACATCCAAGGCGTTGGCGC
>DAORAG010000325.1:0-3908 GCA_035344095.1 Cyclobacteriaceae bacterium
TTAATCTTAGGCTCCGCTTCACTCTTTCCATAAAAAGCAGCAAGCCTGTACAGTTCCAGGGCCTCTTCGCGCGTCTCTCTTTTCTTTTTAGGAGCAAACTTTGTTCTGTCTGCCGCAGTCTCAACAGCTTGCGCCCTCAAGAAATAAGCTTCGCCTTGGTCAATCTTGGACTGCACAATCATTTCATCAATTTGCTTTTCAAGCGTGGTGATGTGATTGCCAGAGCTGTCCAGTTGGGCCAATTTGTCGGTCAATTCAGCTTTTTGCAACTCAACCGTTTGCACCAGGTTCTCATTTTCGTTTCGGTATTTTGCTACCTGCTCTTGTAATACGGCAAGCTCACTGTTACGGTCCTCGAGTTCGGCTTTTAGCTTCTTGATCGTTGAAGCGTAATTGCGACTAACAGATTTAGACGACTTGGCTGAAGCTTCTAAAGCCAGGATCTTAGCCTCGGTGCTTTTTACGTAATCATTTAGATCTCTCATTCGACTAGTGTAGCGATCATAACTGGTGCCTTCCAGCATATCGGTGCGAAGCAAATTTCGATTATTGTCGATTGAGTCGAGTAGAGTTCCGACCTCATTCAAAGTTTCTGCGACTTGCTGGTTTGCAAACAACTCTGTCTTCAAGGAGTCCACTTCCTTCTGAAGTGCCTCCTGTTTTTTGTAACCGAAATCACAACCGAAGAGCAACCCAACGATAGACACAAAAAATGCGATTCTAAGAATCATAAATACAGTTTTGGTTAAACATGAAATACACTGCAAAGAACGCTTAAGGGAGTCAGTAAGAGGTGATTGAAGAGGTGAGAGGTATATTTTTGACGGCAACATGCTAATGAACTCGATAGAAGCCGTTGATCACCACGCGATGCATTACATCAAAGTCTGTGGCTCGTTGATTTTTTTTGATTTAAATTCCTCTTGAATAGTCTGAATTTGAATCAACAACTGTATGCGTTTTCTTGTCTACTTTTCTTTAAGTGCCTGTTTTTTTCAACAAGTATTTGCGCAGCATCCTCAAAACATAGTAAGAGAGGAGATTGCCATCCCGATGCGTGATGGTGTAAAGCTCGGTGCCATTGTGTACAGACCTGACCAGCCGGGAAAATTTCCTGCTATCGTATATCGCACGCCCTATGGTATTGATGACTACGATTCTTATGCCCAGTTTCCACTGAAGGCAGCCAAGCAAGGCTATGTTGTGTTCCTGGTAGATGTACGGGGCAGATACAGAAGTGAGGGTGAGTTTGTTGCTTACAAAAATGAGAAGCAAGATGGTTATGATGTAATTGAATGGGTGGGAACATCAACCTATTGCAATGGGAAAGTTGGAACTTATGGTGGTTCTTATCCGGGCATTGTTCAGTGGCTAGCCATGTCGCAAGCGCCTCCGCATTTGACGGCAGCCGCCCCCGAGATGACACCCATCAGCAGCCATCATTTCTTCTATTATGGCGGTGCATTCTCTATGCCCTGGCTCGACTGGTTTGTGCCCTTGATTTTTGCAGACAAGCGAAAAAAAGCCGGTGATACATCTGATACCTGGAGTGATGAAGTCGCTTATGATGAATGGGTGAAGAGTGACAGGAGAAAATGGTATGCTTATCGACCTTTGGCTGATTTACCCATTTTAAAAAAATACGCCCCTGAATATTATGATTGGCTGAAGCATCCAGAGCAAAGTGAGTACTGGGATTTTGTGAACGTAGAGAATGACTTTAAAAAATTTAAAGTCCCGGTATTTCTTTTAAGCGGATGGTATGACGCAGGCTACGGTCCAGAGGGGGCAACAAGAGGATTCAAGAAAATGCAAGCCGAAGCCGCCTCGGATTACGCGAAGAAAAACTCCCGGCTTGTATTAGGCCCATGGAATCACACATCATTACACACGCGTAAGACACACTTTGGTGAAATGGAGTTTTATGAGTCGGCCGGGCTGGATTATGACATTGAACTTCTGAATTGGTTTGATGAACACCTGAAAGGAATTCCCAATCAAAGTCAACTGCCGCCTGTGAGTGTGTTCGTCATGGGTGTCAACAAATGGCGCGCTGCCAATGAATGGCCGATTCCAGGAACAGTTTATAAGGACTATTTTCTGCACAGTAGCGGAAAGACCGCGCTGATAAAAGATGACGGGGTGTTGAACATGACTTCTCCTGTTGAAGAGAAGAGCGATAGCTATGTGTTCGATCCGACCTATCCGCTTTGGGACGTCTCTTATGAAAAATCGTATCCTTACAATCAGCGTGATATAGAAAACCGAAAAGATGTGGTGGTGTACACGTCCGCTCCGCTTAATGAGGATGTGGAGGTAGTTGGAGAGGTAGCTGCAGAGCTTTACGTTAGCTCAACGGCACCCGATACGGATTTTGCCATCACGCTCACCGATGTCTATCCCGATGGCAAATCAATTAATTTATCAGGGCTTGATGCAGGCTACCTGCGTATGCGCTATCGCAACGGATTTACAAAACAAGAGCTGATGAAGCCAGGCGAGGTTTATAAAATTCGGATTGACCAATTGTACACCGGGAATGTTTTTAAAAAAGGACATCGTATACGTCTGCAAATTACCAGCAGCAAGGCGCCTCATTATGATCCGAATCCCAATACCGGGACGGAGATTGCCACCGAAAGCAATATGGTAAGTGCCACTAACACAATTCATCACAGCAAAAAATATCCTTCAAGATTAATTCTACCTGTTATCCCTAATAAGTAAAATGACCCGCTTACTATTCATCTTTTTAGTCAGTGTTCCTTTTTTTTCGGAAAGTCAGGAGTCTGAAAACATCATCAGAGAAACAATCCGGATTCCAATGAGAGATGGGATTACATTAGGAGCAATAGTGTATCGACCGGCTAAGGAGGGAAAATATCCCGCATTGGTTTTGCGAACACCATACGATGCATCAAAGGATGATGCTAATCTTGAATTTAACAGGAAGGCTGCAAAAAACGGGTATGTTGTTTTTTTGGTGGATGTAAGAGGTCGCTACACAAGTGAAGGGGAGTTTGAGGCTTATCGCAATGAGAAGCAGGATGGCTATGATGTGATTGAGTGGATTGGAAATTCTACTTATTGCAACGGGAAAGTTGGCACGTATGGCATTTCATACCGTGGCTATGTACAATGGCTTGCGATGTCGCAGAACCCACCGCACCTGGCGGCAGCCTCTCCAGCCAACACCCCAATCACAAGCCACGATTTTTTTTATAGTGGTGGCGCCTTCTCTACAGCATGGCTCGACTGGTTCATGCCATCCATTTTTGCAAACAAAAGAAAACGAGCCAATGATACGTCTGGTCCCTGGGACAGCCCTACTGCGCGTGAACAATGGAACAACTCAGATAAAAGAAAGTGGTACGACTATCGTCCATTGTATGATTTGCCTTTACTTAAAAAGTATGGCCCGGAGTACTACGAATGGATGAAACATCCGGATAAGTCACCATGGTGGGATTTTGCCAGCGTAGACAATGACTTCAGCAAAATTCATGCTCCGGCATTTTTGATTAGTGGGTGGTATGATGCAGCCTACGGGCCCGAAGGGGCAAGCCGTGGATACCAGAAAATGAAGAACGAGGCTGCAACTCAGGAAGCGCGTGACTACACACGATTAATCCTCGGGCCATGGAACCATACATGGGTGACTCCGGCTAAGACATCATTTGGTGAAATGAATTTTGGCCCATCTGCCGGGATAGACTACGATGCCGAGTTACTGTCGTGGTTTGACACGGTGTTGAAAGGGAAGAAAGATGAATTTTCACCTGTAAGCATTTTTGTAATGGGAGAGAACAAATGGCGGGATGAAAAAGAGTGGCCGCTAAGCCGAGCCGTGCCTGCCGATTTTTTCCTTCACAGCAATGGAAACGTGGCCATGTCAAAATCGGAAGGTG
>DAORAG010000326.1:0-3902 GCA_035344095.1 Cyclobacteriaceae bacterium
TTAAATATTTCAACTTTTTGCTTTGCGATGATCGCCCTGTTAATCCTTCGAATCAGTTCTTCAGTTTTACCTGAAAACATACAACCACAAATCACCTCAATCCATCCGGCAGTAGATCCAGTGGATGGTGAATTCATACTTCGCTCAACAAACATGGAGCAAATTTAACGTTTTATGCTGCTCAAATCTGTTAGTCTGTATAGGTAAGATGGGGTAACTTTACCTCATCCGGCACCCGGATGATGATGTCGCCCATCACGCGCGCCTGGCATGCCAATCGCTGGCTTTCCTTCAGTTCGTTGCGCTCCATATACCTCTTTTCTGCTGGTGTTACTTCTGATAGATTCTCCTTTCCGAATATAACTTCCAGCTTGCAGGTAGTACACCGTCCCTTTGCTCCACATGCGTGCATCCAGTCAATATAGTGCGCTTGAATGCTGGACAATATTGTATCACCGGCATTGTTAATTTCCAGTTCTTTTTTGCCAAGGTTTTCTATTGTTATCTTTACCATAACAGGGCAACGTCCTGGGTTTTCCAGCGTTTACAAGAAAGTCATTATAAGTGAATTCAGATCAAAAGATGGACGAAAAAATCAGTTTAAGGGCGGTGGATGAGTACAGTGCGGCATTTTCATCCAAAGTGGCAGAGTCCTTCTTTTCAAGAAAACAAAAAATCAGCGGCTCGGAAATCCTTAGTCTTTGTGCCCCTCGACAAATCAACCTATTCGTTATTCGTGAGCTGCTCAAAGCCTGGAAATTAGAAACTGCCAAATATAAGAGTCCATATTTTGACTACGAGGCGACCGAAGTTAAAGACGCCTTGACAAATTTTCAGAATATACTTTCCAATCATATCTCCATCGCGCAGGATCACTTCTTGCCTCTGTTAAAGAAAGGTGTCAGTCTGACTGTATACCTTATTGTCGATCCCTATGACTTCTATTCGGATACATTGGATAAATATGGCAATGGCACTCTTCGATTGGCAGATCTGAAAAATGATGTAAAGTACACCAAGATCAACCAGCGTCCACTGGAAAAATTGATCCAGAAACTAGAAGAAAAAAACCTCCAAACGATTGGTGGAAACGAAGCGTTTGCATTGTTAGACCAAATTCTGGAGGAAGTGAACTTTACACCAGAGGATGTTGAGCCTTATATCGCTCAACTCAGTGAAGTTGTGCCACTTAATGTTGAAAAACTCTACGAGAAAAAGCTGCAACCATCAAAAGAAAAACCGAAGGCAACCAATACGCCAAGGCCAATCATTAATGAGCAATTACAAAAGGAGCCTGTTGCAACCGTAGGTGATGATTTTCAAAAAATACCCTATTTAAAAAATCGCCTTACGATCAATCAGAAATTCATGTTCACCAAGATACTTTTCAATGGTGACTTCGACTTATTTAACAATGCAATATCTCACATCGATTCCCTCAGCTCGATTGACGAAGCCACGAGCTATCTTGATGCGCATTACTCCAATTGGGACCGCGAATCTGAAGAGTATGAGGAATTTATTGAAATGGTGAATAACCGCTTCAGTTGACTCATAAGCGTTGCAACACCTGACCACGGTGTGCATCCAGTTTAATTAGAATAAACAAGAGCGCTGTAAAACCCCAAAGGGCTGAACCTCCATAGCTGAAAAACGGAAGCGGAATTCCGATTACTGGAAATAATCCAATGGTCATTCCAATGTTGATTGCAAAGTGGAAGAAGAAGATGCTGACGACTGCATAGCCGTAGGCTCTGGCAAATCTGCTCTTTTGTCGCTCAGCGATAAATACAATCCGCAGCAGCAAAGTCATAAAAAGTATGACCACGATTGCGCTGCCCACCCAACCCCACTCTTCACCAATAGTACAGAAGATGAAGTCGGTGCTTTGTTCTGGCACAAAATCAAACTTTGTCTGGGTGCCCCGTAAAAAGCCTTTACCAAAAAAACCTCCGCTTCCAATTGCGATCTTTGACTGCGTTACGTTCCATCCATACCCCAATGGGTCTGCGTCTGGATTCACAAGTGCTTTAATTCTGTTTTGCTGGTGTGGCTTCAATACATCGGTAATGACGTAGTCTACACTTTCGATCACACCCATAATAATTAAAGCCCCAATGGAGAGGATCGCTATGCGATTGAATTTTTTCTTTCCCAGAATTATCAATGCTACCAAGGCAATTACAATGCCGCCATGCAGGTAAAGTTGATTGGGAATCAAAAGCGTGAGGATAAAAATAAATGCCGCACAAATTCCAACGATCATAAGAAAGGGTGACATCCCTTCTCTAAAAAAAACCAAAACAAAGGAAGTGAACACCAACGCGGTTCCGGTATCTTTTTGAAGTAGAATAAGTGCCATCGGCAGTCCGATCATTCCAAAAAGGATGATTTGATTTTTCAGATTATCCATTCTGAAACCAACGGAGCCGATCATCTTGGCCACAGCCAAAGCTGTAATGAATTTTGCAAGCTCTGAGGGCTGACCACCAAATGATCCAATACCAATCCATGCTTTGTTTCCCCCTACTTCTTTTCCGATGATTGGCACAAGTAGCAACATCACCAGGATAATTCCATAGGCCACATAGGCAAACGCTTCATAAAAGCGCATATCGATTATGATGATACCCATAATAATCACGACAGACGCGAGAATGAAAATCATCTGTCTTCCGGAATTGAGTGAGAGATCCCACATTGATTGGCTCACCGTTTCATCGTACACAGCCGCATAGATGTTGAACCAACCCAACGCCACCAGGGCCATATACAGAAATATGGTTGGCCAATCGAGATTACCGGATATGTCGCTACCTCTTCTCAATACAAAAATTGTCCATTGAGTACGTACTGCTCGATATGAGGGCGCTTGGTGTCGCCAATCAAATATTTTTCGATGATCAAACTGGCAATTGAAGCTGCTGCCCTGGCCCCTTGACCAGCATCCTCCACGTACACAGATACCGCTATTTTTGGATTGTCACGTGGGGCAAAAGCAATAAACACCGAGTGGTCCGGCAGTGGATCGTTCTGTACAGTCCCGGTTTTGCCACAAACAATAACATCCTGAAGTTTGGCGCGATACTGTCCCGTGCCAGACTCAACCACTTGCTGCATCGCATCCACAGCAATTTCAAAGTATTGCGGATCGATGGTAGTGGAAAGTTTTTCCTGGTATTGCGGAAGCGGCCCTTCCGAACCTATGTTCTTAATCAGGTGCGGTCGATAATAATAACCACGATTGGCCACAATCGCTGCAAAGTTGGCCATCTGCAAAGGCACTACCAGATTTTCACCTTCGCCAATCGCAAGTGAATAAATATTTGAAAATTTCCACGGCCTGTTGTTATACGCCCGATCATAGTACTCAGGCGTAGGTATCAACCCTCCTTTCTCATTTGGCAGATCCACACCAAGGCTTCCTCCAAAGCCAAAACTTCTGATGTGTTTGTTCCATTCCGCCAGTCCGATTCGGGTGTCCTCATACGGGTCGTTTGAAACCCCCTTGTTAAGCATTCTTCTAAGCACACCGTGAAAATAGGGATTGCACGAATTGGCAATGGCTCCTCTCAGGTCTTCATTGGAATGGGCGCCATGGCATCCAATAATTGATCGGTCGCAATAGATGCGAGTCTCTGGTCTGATGACTCCCTCCTGCAATGCTGTCATCGCCTGCGCGATCTTAAATATCGACCCAGGCCGGTATTGTGCCATAAGTGGCCGGGTGAAGAGAGGCTTGTTCGTGTCGTTGCTGATCAGCACAAAGTTGGAACTGTAATTCCTGCCTGTGAGAAGATTAGGGTCATAAGAAGGTCCTGAAATGAGGGCGAGGATTTCACCCGAAGATGGCTCAATAGCAACCACACTTCCGGATTTTCCTTTCATGAGGTACTCTCCAT
>DAORAG010000327.1:0-3888 GCA_035344095.1 Cyclobacteriaceae bacterium
AATGATTCCTGTGGCTATTATCTGTTATTTCGGGATTTTGGCCTTATTTCCTGACATTAGGAAAAATGAATTTCCGCTTATTCTGAGTTTATTCAGGGGAAAGCCGGAGCCTTTGATGGCCCCGGACTCATAAAAGAAGGGACTTTGGTTCTACCCGTTTCCACCGATAAGTTTATAGAAGTTTTACCTGTGCCCAAAAAACCAAGAAGGTTTTACCTCGTTGGCGTGGTCCCTATATTAAAGGTGCCATTAACCGAATGCCGGCATAGTCATGCTTATGCTCCAAAGTGTGGACGCGGCAATTTGAAGGTGTTGGGTTCTCTTTAACTGAAAATGAAGGAAAAATATTCTGTAAAAACAGGGCATTTTGGGAGTCTCTTCGCCATGTAGGAGATGAGGGTTTGTGGGGCTTTATTAAATATAGTCAGATCTAGTGTGAGCAAAGTTGCAAGAGTTGAATTCTTCAAATAGTTTCTGGAAATCGCTACATCCATGACACGGATGATCCCAAAGCGCACTTTGGCTACGTTTTTCTTGTAGCTAAGAAAAAGTAGGCCAGGCTTGAAAAACGGTTTCTTCCTTCAACGGCATGTTTCCTCCGCGGATGCCTTGAAGGGAGCATTGCTCAGGAGCGGTTCAAGTTTTTGATCTTTGAGGTTTTCAACGTAATGGATCAAGCAGCTAAATATAAATATAGTGAAGTTACGAAGCTTGGGTCATATAGAAAGACTGCCTTGATGTCCAGGCTGTTTGAAAGCCACTTTCCACCGTTATCTGAAAATTCGAAAATCGTTGAAATAGGGCCAGGTCGTGGCGAATTTGCCCAGGAATGCATACGTCGGAAATTCGATTACACTGGCATTGAGCCCAGTGAAACGCTAGCTGATGTGTTGCGTTCTGAGGGGTATAACATCCTGAGTCAAAAAGTTCCTCCTCTGTATTTAACGAACAATGACTATGATTTAATCCATTCGAAGGATGTTATAGAGCACTTGAAATCTTATGAAGAAGTCCTGGATTTGTTGGCTGATTGCCGACTGGCGCTACGAGATGGAGGATATATAAGTGCTATTGTGCCAAATTTTGCGACATTGAAAGAGTTATTTTATGAGTATGAATATCAACATGCGTATCCTACCACCGAAATGCGGATGCAAAACCTGCTAGAAGATTCTGGATTTCAGGTTATCAAGCTGAGAAAGGTTTTTTGTGAAATTGGCTTGTCAAAGTTTTGTTTCCTGGACAGACTTTTGGCGCATCTATTAATTCCGATAGCTCGAAATAGCGTGTTTTGCGCTATGGTCAAGATGATTACAAGCCGTGAGATTTTATTCAAAATTCATAAAAACGTTTATGACCATATTTACGTTTTAGGAAAGAAAGTGTGATGCAGGTTGGTCTTTTCCTAGGTCTTGATGGAAAAGGGGCGATTGACTCGTTATTTTTGAGGAAATGGAAAATTCTTACTAAATTAATAAGTAAAACTGCTGAATGTGATTGACTGCACAACATTATTTTTTCTTAGATTTGGTTTCCGAATCTTTCGGGTTTTTTGCATCCCGGGTGCTATGGAGTGAAAGCGCTGTCTAATAATTCAATTTGACGTCATTATTTGCATTTTAAACTTCTGATAAAATTGATATTTATGGGTTTCTTTATTTTGCTTTTTCTACCGATGGAGGTACAAAGGAATACGTCGTTTAGGGGAACCTTTTAGAAATTTTCTAAACTAGACGTGAATGGTTTGGTATGATCTTTGCTGTTTCTATGGAGTCTAGATGACTTAAGTGGTCGATCCTAAACCAGATCACTGGGTTACTTACTATAGATGGGTTGTTTAGATACAAAGAGAAGGGGGGGGCAGATGTTTACCATCCGCTGTTTGCTCGTTGGGGTCTTCGCGTGGTTCATCCCCGCGCAGACTAATGCGTTGGATACGATTCCTGAAAAACTTTCTGAATGGACCGAACGCGGGATAGTTCTAAAAACTAATCCGGCAATTTCTTGGGAGGAACAAAATCAAATCGGTGTTGTCGGGGTGTCCAAGGTGGGAGGTACCTATTATCTTTACTACTTGGCAGGCTTTGATGGGTGTTGGGACTCTGATGGAGACTCAAACCACCAATCTCTCGGCCTCGCCACGAGTGCAGATGGTGTGAATTTCACGAAATACGCCAATAATCCAATGTTAAAACCTCATGACTTTGTAACGGTCTATTCACATGAAGAAGGTATCCGAACCGCGTATGTTCAGTATCTGCCTTCTAAGGGGAAGTTTTACGGATTCTTTGGGGTCGAGTCACCAGGGGGACCTCAGTCATGTGACTTTGGTGGGGCTGGTCCTGAATGTTTCTGTGATGTTGGCGTTGATGCTGAGGTGTTTTTGGGTACATCGGTTGATGGGAAAAACTGGACAAATGAAGGGGCGGTTGCTGGCACATACGCCAAATATACGTACGAAGTCTATGCCTCTGGCTGGGTCTATGATGGCAGTAATTTCGGTCTGTATGTCACCACAGCTGAAGGTGGTCTGGACAAGTCTGTATCAAGAGGGTCAAACCCATTAAGCCTCAACGAATTGGGAAAAGTCCCAGCACTGAATTGGGGCTGGTCCGGCGTTGACGCGTATTTGCATGACGACAATAATACGATCACATTAATGTACAATCCAGCTGGTGGAAACCATCCGGGTGTGAATAACGATAATCTCTATTTTGCAACTACACATCTGAATGATTTGAAAAATATACAAAACGAGCGTGTCGTTTCAACGAGTGGGTCTGAACGGAATATCATCTTTCGAGATGGAAATGAGTGGAAGTGGTACTACAGTGATGAGCCGGACGAGTATAATAACGCCATAAGACTTCGTACCCATCCTATCACCAATGGAAATGTAGACACTGTGCCTCCGAATCCTCCACAGAATCTGAAAGCAATCGAACAATGAGATAATGTGCTTCGAGTGTTCGGCAGAATCTGCAAGTAATTGTCAAATTTGGTGTCTGAAATGTTGACAACACGGTGACCGGTTCCTTGGTAGGTTTTTCGATGCCATCAATAGGTTGAATCCTCCAGATCAAATTTGAAAGCTGCTAAAATCCGTGGAGGCGTTGCCAGCTCTTCTCCCACACTGAATCAGGTTGAACAGCATGCGTAATAGTCAAATCATGTCAGGCAGTCCTTGTTCCAGGTATGGGGAGGTCAAATCGTCCCAAAGGTCGATTTGATCGGAAGTAGTGCTCACCAGAAATCAAGCCACCTTTGAGTATTGTTTCTTCCGATATTGGCGAGGACTCTTGTAGTGTAGGGCTAGACGCTGCCGGGCCTCGTTGTACCAACGCATCCATGTGTTGATCCTCCGCCGGGCATCCTCTAACTCCTCAAATTGGTGTTGCTACACGTACTCTTTTTTGAGACTGAGGAGTGCTCCCTAAAAATTAGACCATCTGGTATGTTAGGTTTTCCTCAATCAGCGGAGAACGGACAGGAGGAAGCGATTCTCAGAAGAGCAGATTGTGCGGATTTTGCGTGATGTGGAAGCACAACCTATTGACGCGGCTGCTCGGCAGCATGGGGTTTTCATGATCACTCGGAAAATCCAACAATCCAAGTGGCCCCAAAACGGGGGTAGGTAACTGAGAATACAAAGCTACAGATTTACGGAATCGTGTGAACAGAGGAGTCCTGTGTTTGGCCGGTTCTGACCAGGACACCAATAAAAAACCACCTGATATCCACCACAGTGCTTTTTAATTCCTACGAATTTATCCTGTTATTTATCCCGGCCGTAGCTGGTCTTTACTACCTGTTTGGCCATTTTGGCTTTTACTGCGCAGCCGTGAGTTGGTTGGTGCTTGCCTCGCTGGTCTTCTATGGCTGGTGGAA